>JBBRGM010000130.1:0-10135 GCA_038240725.1 Burkholderiales bacterium
GCGGTGATCGCGCCGAAGGTCGCGAAATTCCGCAAAGCGTTCATCGATCGTTTGAAGCGTTGATGCTCACACGCGGTCGCGATCGAGCCTATGCGCATGCGTGTCGGTCGCGGGCTGTGGCCGTTGCAAATTTCGCTGTAGAGGCGCCTGGATCTGCCGCTAAGGGCCCAGGGGAAACCGCGCGTGGCATGCGCCGAGACTGTGCGGTGCTTCGGCTTGGGGCGCGCATGCCGTTGGGGTGCGCTATCCGCGCTATGCCCGAAGAATATATCGTGCCGGGCGTGCTCAGCAGAAATCCTTTACCGGCAGCGCGGCTAGCGGGCGTCGCGAACGAGCGTGCTGTCGCGTACGATTCGCGACGGCGTATTCGGCCGGCGTCACAGCGGTCTTCATCCCGTGTCGTCGCGACCTCGCTTCATAGTGCAGAATACCGGGGTGCACGGGCTAATTAGCTGTTGACAGGCTATGCCCCCCTCGGCATGCTGTCGCTGCCGCGCAAGAGGCCGACAACACGGCAGTTTCAGACTCACGCAAACGGCAATTCGACTCGAGTGGAGGTATCAGACATGGCGATTAAAAAGACCGCAGCGAAAAAAGCTCCGGCTAAGAAACCCGCAGCGAAGAAACCCGCTGCTGCGAAAAAACCGGTAGCTGCCAAGAAGGCTCCGGCGAAAAAGCCAGCAGCGAAGACGGCTGCGGCACCCAAGAAAAAAGCACCTGCCGTAAAGCGCAAACCCAATGCGGCGTTCATGAAGGCGATGACTCCCAGTGCGCACCTGGCTGCGGTGGTCGGCGACAAACCGATTCCGCGGACAGAAGTGACCAAGAAGATTTGGGAATACATCAAGAAGAACAAACTGCAGGACAGCGTGAATCGGCGCAACATCAACGCCGATGACAAGCTCAAAGCCGTCTTCGGCGGCAAGAAGCAAGTCTCGATGTTCGAGATGACCAAGCTGGTCAATGCCCACCTGAAGTAACTGCCCTTGGCGGCCGGCGCGGCGCGCCGGTCGTTTATCGTGATTTGCCCATCGCGCCGAGCGCAACGCTCGGACGTGTTGTCCGTGTCACCTCCTGCTTACCCTCGTTCGGCTCTGCGTACCGATCGCGTGACGCCACTCATTATCCGATTTGCTGATCCACGCGCCACAGCGGCGATCCTCATCGCCAGATCGTCCGGGCCGAAGCCATGAGCTGTGCTCGGCCAATATCCTGTCCGGCCGCGCTCGCACTCCGCGTGCTGCCTGCTCGGCGATCGCCACGACATTTGCACCAATGGAATTCTGCCGTGCGGGCGACGGGCGATAGGCGGCTGACTCCGGCACAATAGGCAGCGGTAGTACCCGCCCGTTCGTCGTCGTGGTCGATAGCGTCTTGCAGCGCCTTGCATTACTGAGAGCGTGAGCTCGATTTGAAAGCTCGGTCGCCGTGGAAAGCCCGGCGCGAAAACAAACAAATAAGAGAGGAGCAAACACAATGAACAGGAAGCCATACCCAATGTTGCTGGCCGGTTTGCTCGGCCTGACGTGGACATGGGTAGCGCACGCGGCGGACTCGATCAGAATCGGCGTCGTCAACGAAATCACCGGCGCGCAGGCGGAAGCCGGGCAGTTCACTGTCAACGGCATCAAGCTCGCGCTCGATGAAATCAACAAGGCCGGCGGCGTGCTCGGCCGGCAGCTCGAGTTGCGCATCGAGGACAACGGCAGCACTAATCCCGGTACCGTGCTCGCGTTCTCGAAGCTTGCCAGCGAAGGCGGTATAGCGGCGATCATCGGCCCGATCCGCAGCACGCAAATCCAAGCCGCCTCGCCCAGCATCGCGAAGGCCGGCGTGCCGACGATGATAGGCGGCACCGATACCAGCCTTACGCATGTGAACAATCGATGGGTGTTTCGCGCACGGCCGAACGACAGCTATTCGTCTCGCGTGATCGCCGAATTCGGCGTCAACACGCTCAAGCTGAAGAAGTGGGCGATCGTGCATTCGACCGATGCGTTCGGCGGCGGCGGAAAGACTGCCTTGGTGGGCGCGCTGAAAACGCTCGGCATCGAGCCCGTGCTGGTGCAGGGCTACACCAACAACTCACAGGACTTCACGCCCATCGTGCTGGCATTGAAAAAGTCCGGCGCCGATATTCTGGCGACGTACATGACCAACTCGCCGGACGTCGGCATCTTCGCCAAGCAATTGCGCCAGCTCGGCCTGACCACCCCGTGGATCGGCTCGCCATCCTTGATCTCGGTAACCGCGCTAAACCTGGCGGGCGAATCGCTCTACGGCACTTACGCGATCGCCGACTTCACCACTGATGCGAGCGACGTCACGCGCGCGTTTACGAAGAAGTACAAAGACCGCTACGGACTCAATCCCGACAGCTTCGCGAGCTGGGCGTATGACGGCATGCAGATTCTCGCGATGGCGATCAAGAGCGCCGGCAGCACCGATCCCGAAGCGATCCGCAAAGGCATCCTCGCGATCAAAGGCTATCAGGGGGCGGAAGGCAACTACGCGTTCGATGAGAACGGCGACGGTTTGCACGGCTACAACGTGGTGAAGAACGACGCCGGCAAAATCGGCTTCATTCGTCACGTCGAGTTTCCGCCGAAGTAGGTTGAGCGGGGTTGCGGCCGGTCACGACCGGAAGCATTCGATCAGGAAATGATTCCCGCTGGTCGGCCGCGTGACTCTGACGAAGGTCGTGCCCTGCTTGCAAGACGTGGTCTTGCCGCGCGGCACGCCTTCCACGAAACAGAACCAGGTGACCTCGGATGCCTTGACCGGGAACGAGGCGGTCTCGCCCGGTTGAACGATGACCCGCGGACTGTCGGCGCCGAACTGCAAGCTGCGCGAGCAAGTCTCCTCACTGCTGCCGGCAAGCCGCAAGTTCGCCGGCAGCGCGATGCTGCTTCCATAGCCGGTGACAGGCGATCCCGCGCCGCCCGAGATGATCGATTCGCAACCGCCCAGCGCCAGCAGGCCGATCGCTGCCTGCAGCAAGGCCGGCCATCTTGAGCTCGCCTTCATCGCGCATCCTTTATTTTTGTAAGTCATCGCGTCGATGACGCAGGGGTCATGCGCGTCGCCCCCGATCTCGGCCTCGACTTGGCACCAGGATTGAGTATCGCGCGTTCCAGCGGGTGACGGGAAACCGATCCGACATTTCGCTAGTGGCCGACGCTCATCGTGCGCAGGAAGCGCTGCTTCTCCTGATCGGTCGACAGGTGCTCCGCCAGCAGGGCATAGAATCGATCGCGTGTGGGAGCCGCCGCCGCCGCCTTCTTCGCGAAGATGCGCGCGATCGGACCGACATAGACGGCAAGCTCGCGCGCCCCTCGCTCGGCATCCTGCGGCGTCAACGGCTGTGTGCCGGTGGCATCGGTGGGTTTTGGCTTTGGGTCTGTCGTCGACGCCGCGGGCGCGGTACCCGCGAGCTTGCTCCGCGTTGCAAGGAATGCCGCTTTTTCCTGCGTCGTCGTCAGACTCTCGGCGAGCAGCAGGTACAGCGTGTCGACATCCGTGGTGCTTCTTGCACCGCGCTTGGTGATGACTTTTGCCATCGGACCAAGATAGCGGGCGAGGTGCTGCTCGATCTGCGTCAGCACCTCGGCCTGCCAGCCGGGCGGCGGTTGCGTGACGGCGCCGCCTGCAGCAGAGTCGGTGGCGCGAGCGCGATCGAGATGCAGCGGTGCCACGCTGCCTTCATCGATGATCGTTTCCTCCGAGACGACGGGGCTGACCGGCTCCGAATACGCCGCCATGATGGCGCTGCGAAATTCGGCCGCGCTCCGATAGCGATCCTCCGGTTTCTTGGCTAGCGCTTTTGCGACGACCATGTCGAATTGCGTCGACGCGAGCTCAGCGGCCAGCTGCGAGGGTGGCTGATGCAGTTCGTGGCAGATCTTGTACGCCACCGTTTCGGTGGCGCCCTTGAACGGCTTCTCGCCGGTGAGCAGTTGATACAGGACAACGCCTGCCGAGAAAATATCCGAGCGCCGGTCCGCGCCGGTGCCGGTGTACTGCTCCGGCGCCATGTAACCGGGCGTACCCATGATGACGCCGGTGTGGGTCAGCATCGACGAATCCAGATGTGCGATGCCGAAGTCGGCGACCTTCACCTTGCCGCTGTTCATGATGATGAGATTGGCCGGCTTGATGTCGCGATGGATGACGCCTTCGTCATGCGCATACGCGAGCGCGTCGAGCAGCTGCGTCATCACGCTGACGACGTCGCCCAGGCCGAACCGGGTGCCGCGCCGGAAATATTCGCGCAGGCCTTTGCCCTGGACGTATTCCATCGCGATAAATGCGATGGTCTCATCTTCGCCGTATTCGTAGACGGAGACGATCCCGGGATGGGACAGGCGTCCCGCTGCCTGCGCCTCGTTCTTGAAGCGTGCGATCAGCGAGTGCGCGTCGTCGTCGTTGATCAGCTCCTTGCGGATTGCTTTCAGTGCGACGGTTCTGCGGATGTGCGGATCGAACGCCTTGTAGACGACGCCCATCGCGCCGGTGCCCAGCACATCGACGATGGAATATTTACCTAAGCGTTCGGGCAGCGACATGAGATCGGCAAGCTAGCCAAGCGAGCCAACGCACGTGCGCTCGACGCAAACCGACGCCGGCAGCGAAACGAGCTGCCATCGCGCGCATGCAATCGACACGTAATGTTCGCGGCGGTCATTCTTCGAGCATCTTCATCGCCTTGGTCAAGCTCTTTCGCATGCGGCTGAAAGAGTTGGACAACATGCCGATTTCGTCTTTGCTGTGCGTGACGAACTCCGGCACGTCGAGATTGCCGAGACTGACCTGATCGGCGATGTGCGAAAGACGCGTGATGGGGCCGATGACGATGTACGACAGCATCAGATTGAGTGCGACGAAAATGAATATGAACACCCCGGTCAGCGACAGCATGAACGCTTTGAACGCGTCGTCGGCGCGTTGAATAGGCACCAAGGTAGGTACCGACAGAATCTGCGCGCCGACCACTTCGTTCAGCTTCCAGCCGAAGCCGTTTGCGTTGCCGTAAGCATCCAGCATCGTCTTCGGCGCAGCTTCGACGGTGCTGTGGCAGGCGAGACACGCTTCGCTCTTGATCTGTATCGGCCGCGCGAGATACAGCACGCGTCCGGTCGGCGTCTCGCGCTCGCCGATGATTTCCTTCTGCTCGGCGTCCTGCCGGAATTTGCCGACCATGTCTGCTTCCCAGTCGTTCGCGCGGTCGCGCGGATTGGTCGGATTGAGCGTGGCTTCCTTGTAACTGTATTCCGGATATTTCTTGCGCAGGTCGTTGAAATACTCCGTTGCGGCGTATGCGGGCACTGACTGCGGCAGAAATACGTACTTCATCTGCGTCTCGAGCAGCGGCTTGATCTGGCCGCTCGTATAGCTGCGCGTGGATAACGCAGCCTCCATCATGATGCGCGCGTGCTGCACGATTTCGTCGCGCGCATTGTTTTGCAACAGCGCGCGCGAGACCAGGCCCGCCACCAGCAGACCGAGCAGAAAGACGCCGAGGAAAACCAGGTTGAACTTGATGACGAGCTTCATGCGGCGTCTCCGATTTTTATTTTTGCTCGAGCCTGCTTTCGCGCCGACCTCGACGTACCTTGGACCTATTTCCCCTCAGAGCCTCCGGGGCCCTCCGGTTTGCTACCGTGCGCCGTCTCGTACTGCTCGGGGTGAAGTAAGCGATCCCATTCGGGGTGGTCCTTCAAGTTCGCGGCGACGGCATTGCGAAACGCGGGGTCGCGGACCTTCCCTTGCCACTGGGTCGCAACTGCACGGCGAACCGGCGCCGTAGTTTTCATCCAACTCTGCACGTCCGCGTAAGTGAAGTCGCTGGTCCGCCTGGGTGCGACGCTGCGGTCCTTGAAGCGGGCGAGCCGTGACGGCAGCGTATCCATGAAGCTGCGCGGCATCGCGGTTACGAAGGTGTGCGCAGCACGCTGCGCGACGATGCCGCGTTGATCTGCTTTGCATGAATAGAACTGCGAAGTCTTCAACCGTATCGGCTCTTCGGTATGGCCCGAATGCGTAACGGCCGCGACCCGGCCTTCGCCGGCTTCCATGTACAGGGCGGTGTCCGATTCGCTCGCTTGTACGACTGCGACGCCATCGACCGTGTTGAGCTCCAGGCATGGCGTGCCGAAGCGCACGATGACGCGCGGGTCGGCTTTCGGCCGCGACAGCTTCATCCAGCCTTGCAGAAGAAACAGCTCGCCACCGCCGGACGCAGTTGCGCGGCCGGGATAGTACAGCGCAAGCAGGCGGCTGTGCGGGCCGAGATCGATCATCGTGCCGTCGGCGAATTCCACTTGCGCCAGGGATTTGTCGCCGAGCTCGAGAATGTCTCCGCGTTCCAGCCGAACGCCCTCGGCTGCTGCATAACGTGCCGTGCCGCGCAGCATCGATGCGCTGCCCTCGAGCAGCGTCACCGTGCCGATCAATTGAGCCGCAGCGGCGGCGAGAGGAAACAGTGAACACGCGAGCAACAAGCGTTTGACGGCGGTGACTGACACTGGGCTCTCCCGACTGCGCGATGGGCAACCGCCCCCGGCCCTGTTGTGAACAACTATACTAGGCTCGCACCAGAAATCATGTCAATTGAGAAGGCATAAGCGTCGAGCATATGAGCGCGATGTTCGAAGCGGCGCGTGGGGATTACCTGACACTTACCGCGAAGGCGATGAGCAAAACGAGTCGTACCGCCGCTGAGGTGCACAGGTCGGCGAAGTTGACGCCAACCGGCGCAACGACGCGCGAAGGCGATCCGGTGTTTCGGCGAAGCGGGGCGTAGCCGACTCATGGCGTCCACCTATGAGCCCCGTGTTGTTCTCTTCGTGGACATCTGCGGCAGCACTCAGCTGTACGAGAACCTGGGGGACAAAGCCGCTGCTGCGAAAGTCGAAAGCTGCCTCGCTGCCCTGCGCATTCGCATCGAAGCTGCCGGCGGCCGCGTGATTCAACGCGTCGGCGACGAGCTCATGTGTTTGTTCGAGACCGGAGACGGCGCGCTCGACGCCGCGCAAACCATGCAGGAATCGCTGCTCGATGCCGGCGCATTCGGCGAGGCCGCGATCGGTATCCGCGTCGGCTGCCACTACGGTCCCGTCATCGAGAAGACCGGCGATCTCTTCGGCGATACGGTAAACGTCGCCGCCCGCGCCGCCGCGGTGGCAAAAGCCGGGCAAGTGATCACTACCGAAGATACCGTCGCGACCATGAGCCGAGCGGCGCGCGACAAGCTGCGCGTGCTCGGACGTTTCACGCTGCGCGGCAAGCGCGAAGATCTGACTTTGTACGAGCTCGTGTGGCAGGACAATGCCGACCTCACGCTGGTCGGGACGCTCTCCGATCTACGCGTGCAGACTGCGCGGCTGACATTGCGCTATGGCGGCCGCGAGTTCCACCTCGACAGCAGGGATCGCGGCGCGCTGACCCTGGGTCGGGACGCAGGCTGCGACGTCATCGTCACCGACGTCAAGGCTTCGCGCCGCCATGCACGCATCGAAACGCGGCGCGACAAATTCGTCCTCATCGATCAGAGCGTCAACGGCACGTATGTGCGCATCGGCGAGGAGGAAATCGTCGTTCAGCGCGAAGAATTGATCCTGTATGCGCACGGCGTCTTCAGCCTGGGCCACCGCTCCGCGGCGCCTGCGGAAAGTGTGATCGAATTCGCTTGCAGTTGACCCCTGGTATCGGCGGGGAAGCGTTGCGCAAACGCTCGGTCAAGCCGCCCGCGTTTTTTGCTGATCCGTGTTGTCGGCAGCTTGCGCCGCCGCTGCACGATCGTTAGCGGCGCGGCGCAAGGCCTCGGCAGTAACGCCATCCGCCGGAAAAAACGATTCGAGCGCGAGCTCTGAGAGCGTGATGTCGACCGGCGTTCCGAACATCGTGGTCGTGCTGATGAAGCTGAGCGTGCCGTCGGCAGTAACGAGTTGCATCGGCATGAGCACACCGGCGAATTCTCGCGGCGTCGTTGCCTCGATTGGGTCGATTGGAATCGGATAACCGCTGAGCTCACGCAGCAATTCTGCGAGCAAAGGGTCGGCCGTTACCTCGATCTGACGGCGCAGGCGCGCAAGCAGATGTGCGCGCCACTCCGGCAAATTGGCGATGCGCGGCGCCAACCCTTGCGGATGCAGGCTGAGGCGCAGCACATTGACCGGCGCTTGCAGCAGACCAGCATCGACACCGGCGAGCAGCGGCGACACCGCACCGTTCGCAGCAACCATCGTCCAGTGGCGATCGACAGCGAGCGCGGGATACGGCTCATGACCTGCGAGTACAAGATCGACTGCGCGGCGTGCAGCGCGGGATCTGCGAGCGCACGTTCAGGAAACATCGGCGCATAACCCGCGGCAATCAAGACCGCATTGCGTTCACGCAACGGAATCTCGAGCCGCTGCGACAGGCGCAACACCATGTCGCGACTCGGCGCCGATCGTCCGGTTTCGACAAAGCTCAGGTGCTTCGGCGAGATCTCCGCTTCCAACGCGAGCTCGAGTTGACTCATGCGCCGGCGCTGACGCCACTCGCGCAACAGATCGCCAACCGGTTTGCTCGGGGTATTCATGGCTCGATCATAGCGCGGGTGCGAGACTGCCTCCCTTACCCGCCAGCTAATCAACCGGCGGTGCGCACGGCACGACATGTTTCCAGGCATCGCAGACGACACCGCGCCGATGTGCCGGTTGCCGATCGAATGGAGACCACCATGAACAACCGATCGCGATTTACTCTTGCGCAGACCACACGCGCCGAGTCACTTCGTTCGTTGCAACGTGCGGCTCGCGGATGCGGCGATCACTGGCGCGACCGGCTTGGTAGGCCTTTTGCTCGATAGCTGATCCTGTTTTTACTCTCTATCGTAGGCCTATCTCGCGTGCAATACGTCTTAGCGGGAACCATCGATGACTTTCATCAACGGAACACTGACAGGAGCAAATCATGTGGGTAGGTTCAATCAGACTAGTTGTAGAAACTAAGGACGCGAGCGACGCGGGAACCGACAATCTCGTGCAGGCCTCGATCGTAAGAGACGGCTCTGAGCTTCGCGTATTGAAACTTGACTATCCAGCCGAAGACGATCTCGAACCTGGTGCTATTCGAAATTACGATTACAGCGGGCCAACCAAGCTTCCGCGGCGGAACGATCGTACCCCGGAGCTGGCGCCGGGGATCGGCCAAGATCCGATGCCATATCCGGGTTATGGTCTTGAATTCTCCAGCGGACTCAGCGGCCATTTCCAGATGCCACTAAGAATACTGGGTGACGACATGTGGATTAAGGATAACGTCGACCTGTATGTCAGATTCATCCGGCAAAGAGCCACGAGTTTCGACACCTTGGCATGGCAGGAAGACCCCGACTGGACGTATATCGCCACCTGGAGTCGAGATGTTCCGATGAGTACCGACCCCCGGGAGGGTTCTACCACGTGGACACTGAATCTGACATGAGCGGGCATCTTCACCCTTCGCCTTCGTGCAAAGACTAATTGCGGTAACGGCGCCGGCGTGATGCGGTGCCGACGCTCGCGATCGTTGTATCGGGAGGTGGTTAACCACACCCGCCTTGGTATGTGGTCAGACGGCGCCCCGGGTTATCGGGTCTTGCGTCTCCGCCGAGGCCGAAGATTCGGATCGCGCGCTGTATGGGAGCAACCGTAGAACGACTATCCGTTTCGGCTCGACAAGATAGAAAATCCCGAGGGGGAAGCGGGAAACGATTGCGCGGCGAACGTCTCTAGATACGTTGCCGAACTGAGCGCCGCGCGTACATCGCGCCGCCTCAGCAAAAAAAGGGCACACTCACATGCGCCCTTTTTCGTTTCAAGCGAGCGCTCGCGACTAGCGCCGCTCGAACAGCACCGACTGATCGATGTCGCTCAGGTGCGCCCAGCCGCCGAGCGCCATCGTACGATCGATTTCGCGGCGCAGAAGCTCGAGCACCCAGCTCACGCCGGCTTCGCCCGCCACCCCCAGTCCCCATAATTGCGGTCTGCCGATCAGGCATGCGGTGGCACCGAGGGCGCGTGCTTTCAGCACATCGGAACCGCGCCGAATGCCGCCGTCGATAAGAATCGGCACCCGTCCGCCGACTGCTGCCACGATGCCCGGCAAT
>JBBRGM010000131.1:0-10099 GCA_038240725.1 Burkholderiales bacterium
CAGCGCCAGCAAATCAAGCTGATGCTGCAGGACTGGGAAAAGCATTTCCCAGGACGCATCGAGAGTCTGTTTGGAAGTCTCAGCAACGCCGCGCCCTCGCACCTACTAGATCGCAAGCTGTTTGATTATGCCCAGCTCAGGGCGGACACCGATGGCATTCCGCCAGCTGCAGGCGACTCTAAAACAGAGTTAGCGCTCGCTATCATGCGTCCTCTCCGACGTATTGACGCTGCTTAATTGACCGGTTTAATCGGTTAGTAACCCATTCTTGTCAAACTCAGTTTGATAAGGCAGAATTCCGCTTCGCCCATTTCCGAGCATTGCCCAAGTGAATTGCGCTGACCGCCTCGTTGCTATTTTTGGTAGTCAAGCCGAAGTCGCGCGCCGATTTCGGCTGGACCGTGCGGTCGTCAATAACTGGGTGAAGTCCGGCTACGTGCCTTCGCGCTGGGCGATGGAAGTCGAGCAGATGACGAACGGCGAGATCGCCGCGGTCGAAGTGCTCAACGAAGCGAATGCGCGCAAACCCATCCGAGTCAAATCACGCGGAGAAGACGACAGCCTGTTCGGATCATCTCTGGCAGGGAGCCAAACCATGAATGCATACGTCCCGGTAAAACGAATCCACAGCTTTCATCCACCTCAGCGCACGTTGATGGGTCCCGGCCCGTCGGAGATCAATCCGCGGGTGATGGCGGCGATGAGCTTGCCGGCGATCGGCTATCTCGATCCGATCTTCGTCGAGATGATGGAAGAGTTGAAAGGCCTGCTGCGCTATACGTTTCAGACCAAGAACGAGCTGACTTTTCCGATCTCGGGCCCCGGCTCAGTCGGCATGGAGTATTGCTTCGTCAATCTGGTCGCGCCCGGCGATAAGGTCATCGTTTGCCGCAATGGCGTGTTCGGCGGACGCATGATCGAAAACGTCGAACGCTGCGGCGGCACGGCCATCGTGGTCGAAGACGCGTGGGGTGAAGCGGTCGATCCCAACAAGTTCGAGGATGCATTCAAACAGAATCCCGGTGTCCGCATCGCTGCGTTCGTGCACGCGGAAACATCGACCGGCGTGCAATCGGACGCGAAGACTTTGATCGAGATCGCGCATCGTCACAATGCGATCACGATCGTCGATGCCGTCACCTCGCTTGCCGGCACGCCGGTGCTCGTGGACGAATGGAACGTCGACGCGATCTATTCCGCCAGCCAGAAATGTCTGTCGTGCACGCCGGGCCTGTCGCCGGTGTCGTTCAGCGATCGCGTCGTCGAGCACGTAAAAGCGCGCAAGGACAAGATCCACAGCTGGTTCATGGATATGAATCTGCTGCTCGGCTACTGGGGCGCGACCAACCGCACCTATCACCACACGGAGCCGACCAATAGTTTGTACGCGCTGCATGAAGCGTTGCTGATACTGCGCGAGGAAGGCATCGAGAACTCATGGGCGCGCCATCAGCGCCATCACCTCGCATTGAAGGCGGGACTCGAGGCGATGGGCTTGAAGTTCCTGGTGAAGGAAGGCGCGCGCTTGCCGCAGATGAACGCCGTGCATATTCCCGAAGCGATTCGCGCCCGCGAAGCCGAAGTGCGCAAGACGCTGCTGACCGAATTCAATTTGGAAATCGGCGCTGGTCTCGGACCGCTCGCCGGCAAGATCTGGCGCATCGGCACCATGGGTTATTCGAGCAAACCCGAGAACGTCATGCTGTGCTTGTCCGCGCTCGGTTCGGTGCTCGCCGACATGGGATTGCCGATTCACGTGGGCGATGCCGAAGCGGCTGCGCATCAGGCGTATGCGCATCTGCACGTGAGCGCCGCGCAACAGAAGAAGCGCACGAAAGCTGCTGCGTAGATCTTGCACGACCAATTAAAAGGGCCGCATCAGCGGCCCTTTTTTTCGTCTATGGCATCGCGTGGATTAAGACAATCCGAGCCGCTGCCAGATCGTCGTCGTCGGCCCCGCCTGATTCAATGTATAGAAATGCAGTCCCGGGGCGCCGCCGCGCAGAAGGCGATCGCACAACTGGGTGATCACATCCAGCCCGAATGAGCGGATTGCGCCGGTGTCGTCGCCGAAGCCTTCCAGCTTGCGGCGAATCCAACGCGGAATCTCGGCGCCGCATGCATCGGAAAAGCGCGCCAACTGCGAGAAGCGGCTGATCGGCATGATGCCCGGCACGATCGGAATATCTATCCCTTCCGACTGGCACTCGTCGACAAAAGCGAAGTATGCGTCGGCGTTGAAAAAATACTGCGTGATCGCAGAATTGGCGCCGGCTTCGACCTTGCGTTTGAAATTCGCCAGATCGTCGTGCGACGAGCGCGCCTGCGGATGGTATTCGGGATACGCGGCCACCTCGATTTGGAACGCGTCGCCGAACTCACTGCGTACGAACTGCACCAGCTCATTTGCGTAGCGAAACTCGCCGGGATCGACCAGGCCGGACGGCATGTCGCCGCGAAGCGCAACCACACGCTTCACGCCGGCTTCGCGATAACGAACCAGCATCTCGCGCACCAGCTCTTTGGTCGACGCGATACACGACAGATGCGGCGCGGCCTGATGACCGTCCGCGCAAATCTCGAGCACGGTGCCGATCGTGCGGTCGCGGGTCGAGCCGCCCGCGCCGAACGTCACCGAGAAAAACGCCGGATTGAGCTGCGCGAGCTGCTTGCGCGTGACGCGCAGCTTCGCTTCGCCTTCCGGTGTCTGTGGCGGAAATAATTCGAAAGAATAAGTACGGGAGGCCATGCAGATTGCCTCGTAGTGCGCGGGTCAACCCCACAGCGCTCAGGCGAGCGCGACGTTCGATGGAAAGCGCGAGCAGGTGAAATTCCCTTGCTCGCGCCGTTCACAACAGCTCAGTAGCGATACGTATCCGGTTTGTACGGACCGGACTTGTCGACGTCGATGTAGCGAGCCTGCGCATCGGTGAGCTCAGTGAGCTGCGCGCCGAGCTTTTGCAGTTGCAGACGCGCCACTTTTTCGTCCAGATGTTTCGGCAGCACGTAGACGCCGAGCGGATAACGGCCCGGATTATTGAATAGCTCGATCTGCGCGATGGTCTGATTCGCAAACGAGGAGCTCATCACATAACTCGGATGCCCGGTACCGCAGCCGAGATTAACCAGACGGCCTTCGGCCAGCAGAATGATGCGTTTGCCGTCGGGGAAGATGATGTGATCGACCTGCGGCTTGATGTTGTCCCACTTGTACTGCTTGACGGCGGCGACGTCGATTTCATTGTCGAAGTGGCCGATGTTGCAGACGATCGCATTGTTCTTCATGCGCTTCATATGATCGTGCGTGATCACATGATAGTTGCCGGTTGCGGTGACGAAGATGTCGGCTTTGTCGGCCGCGTAATCCAAGGTCACGACGCGATAGCCTTCCATTGCCGCTTGCAGCGCGCAGATCGGATCGATCTCAGTTATCCAGACCTGTGCAGATAGCGCGCGCAACGCCTGCGCGGAACCTTTGCCGACGTCTCCGTAACCTGCGACCAGCGCGATCTTGCCGGCGATCATCACATCGGTCGCACGCTTGATGCCATCGACCAGCGATTCGCGGCAGCCGTACAGATTGTCGAACTTCGATTTGGTGACGGAGTCGTTTACGTTGATGGCCGGGAAGCGCAGCGTGCCTTCCTTCGCCATCTGATAGAGACGCTTCACGCCCGTGGTGGTTTCCTCGGTCACACCTTTGATATGCGCAAGGCGTGTCGAATACCACGTTTTGTCTTTTGCGAGCTTGGCTTTAATGGATGCGAACAAATGCGTTTCTTCTTCGCTGCTCGGATGCGCCAGCAGCGACGCATCGTTCTCCGCCCGCGTGCCCAGATGCAGCAGCAAGGTCGCATCGCCGCCATCGTCCAAGATCATGTTGGTGTAGCCGCCATCCGGCCACTCGAAGATGCGATGGGTGTAATCCCAATATTCCGCCAGCGACTCGCCTTTGTAGGCGAACACCGGAATGCCGACGGCCGCAATCGCAGCGGCCGCGTGGTCTTGCGTGGAGTAGATATTGCAGGATGCCCAGCGCACTTCTGCACCGAGCGCTTTCAGCGTTTCGATCAGCACTGCAGTTTGAATCGTCATGTGCAGCGAGCCGGTAATGCGCGCGCCTCGCAACGATTGCAGAGCTGCGTATTCCTCGCGAATTGCCATGAGACCCGGCATTTCGGTTTCGGCAATTGCGATTTCTTTGCGGCCCCAGTCGGCCAACGACATGTCGGCGACGTGGTAATCGGAAAATTTCTTGGATTGCAGTACGGCGCTCATCACGCTCTCCTTTCGGTTAGGAAAAAAGTTCGTGAGCGCCGTTGCAGGTGGGCTCGCTGAATCTCGAAGCACTGAGACTTGCAGCAGCCCGATAGTCACCCCAAGCCTGGCGAACCCGCCAATATTACTTGGCATACATCACTTGGCAGACCGGCTGCCGGGGTTCGTTGCAACGCTCCTCAGGGGGACCGCGATTATAAAGTAATCGGCCGGATGGTCCAACCCCTGAAGGCAAGGCCAAAAAAACGGAGGCTCCAGAGCCTCCGTCGCGTTTCTCCGGCGTCGAGCCGCGGCGATGGGATCAGGCGTGCGACACCGCCGAGCCCGCGTCGGCTTTCAGTGCCGCTACCTTGTCCATGTTCTCCCACGAGAACTCGGGCTCGTCGCGGCCGAAGTGACCGTACGCCGCGGTCTTGGCGTAAATCGGACGCAGCAGATTGAGCTCATTGATGATGCCTTTCGGGCGCAAATCGAAATGCTTTTCGATGAGCTGCACGATTTTTTCATCGGGCAGTCGTCCAGTGCCGAAGGTATTCACCATCAGCGACACCGGCTTCGCCACGCCGATGGCGTAGGCAACCTGCACTTCGCACTTGCTCGCCAATCCCGCCGCGACGATGTTCTTGGCAACGTGGCGTCCCGCATAAGCCGCCGAGCGATCGACCTTGGACGGATCCTTGCCGGAAAACGCGCCGCCGCCGTGATGCGCCGCGCCGCCGTAGGTGTCGACGATGATCTTTCGGCCGGTCAGCCCGCAGTCTCCGTGCGGGCCACCGATCACGAATTTGCCGGTGGGATTGATCAGATAAGTGATGTTGCCCTTCACCAGATGCTTCGGCAGGATCGGTTTGACCACGGTCTCGATGATCGCTTCGGTCAACTGCGCGTGCGTGATGTCGGGTGCGTGTTGCGTCGACAGTACGACGGTCTCGATGCTGTCGGGCTTGCCGTCGATGTAGCGAATGGTGACCTGCGATTTCGCATCGGGGCGCAGCCATGGCAGGCGGCCGTCTTTGCGCACTTCGGCCTGACGCTCTACCAGACGATGCGCGAGGTAGATCGGCAGCGGCATGAACACCGGCGTCTCATCGCAGGCATATCCGAACATCAGACCTTGATCGCCGGCGCCCTGCTCGGGGTCGAGGCCTTTGCCTTCATCGACGCCCTGCGCGATGTCGCTCGACTGTTTGTCGTACGCCACCAACACGGCACAGCTGCGATAGTCGAAGCCGAGCTCCGAATTGTCATAGCCGATGCGGCGGATGGTTTCGCGCGCAACGGCTTGGAAATCGACGTTGGCGCTGGTGGTAATTTCGCCGGCCATTACCACCAGGCCTGTGTTTACCAATGTTTCCGCGGCGACCCGGGAATTTTTGTCCTGCGCTAAGATGGCGTCGAGCACCGCATCTGAGATCTGATCCGCTACTTTATCGGGGTGACCCTCCGAAACCGATTCGGAAGTAAAAAGGTATTCGCTCATTAGAAATCCGGCCTCTATATCGTGTGCAGGGAAGAAAATCAGCATAGCAGATAAGCCTTGTCGCTTGAAGGCGAACCGACCCTATGCTTAGCGCGTTACGCGCGTTGGCGCGGCTGCCGCTGCGCTGGTACCACGCACTGGGCGGCTGGCTCGGCTGGCTCGTATATTGGACGTCGCGCCGCTACGCCGCGCGCCTGCGCCAGAACCTTCGCGCGAGCGGCGTCTGGCAGGACGAAGCGGACTACCGGCGGATCCTGCGCGGCGCGATCGTCGAAGCTGGACGACAGGGCATTGAAATTATTCCACTGTGGTTTCGTCCGCATGCCCAGGTCGTGCAACTGGTGAAGAGTTGTCGCGGCGAACACGAAGTTCTCGAAGCGTATCGCGCCGGCCGCGGGGTGATTCTGCTGACACCGCATCTCGGGTGTTTCGAGATTTCTGCGATATATGCGGCCGCTCGTTTCCCGATAACCGTGCTGTATCGTCCGCCGCACATGACGTGGGTCAATCACATCATCGTAGCCGGACGCGGACGCGGACGCGAAAAGCTTGCACCAGCCAGCGTGAAGGGCGTGCGCTTGTTGTACAAAGCACTCAAGCACGGCGAAGCGATCGGCGTGCTGCCTGACCAAGTGCCCGGCGCCGGCGACGGCGTCTGGGTCGATTTTTTCGGCCGTCCGGCCTACACGATGACGCTCATCGGACGCTTGTGCGAAGCGCTGCAGCCGGCGGTGTTCATCGCGACCGCGCGGCGCCTTCCTCACGGCAGCGGTTATGAGATCGAGGTGGATCGCGTGAGCGGCGACGTGAGCGGCGAGGCCGGCACGCGCCGCATCAACGCCGCCATCGAGACGGCGGTGCGCAAATGGCCCGAACAATATTTATGGAGCTACAACCGGTATAAACACCCGGCTGGTGCGCCGCTGCCGCCCGGCGGACTTGCGGCCGCGCGCTAGCGCGGCCGTGCCCTCTGAATCCCGCGCCTCACGCCGATAACAACGATCGAGGCCATGGCTTCTCGACTGCTGATCTGGTTTCTCTGGCTGCTGCACTTTTTGCCGCTGCGTCTGCTGGCGCCGATCGGCCAGGCGATCGGCATGCTCGGATATGTGCTGATCAAATCGCGCCGGCAAGTTGCGCGCGTCAATCTCGAACTGTGTTTTCCCGAGCTCGATGCGCAACAGCGCGAACGCTTGCTGCGGCGGCATTTCCGCTGCTTCGGTCGCGGCATCGTGGAATCCGGAATCGCCTGGTGGAGCCGCGTGGAGCGATTGCGCCGCGTCGTGCGCATCGAAGGGCAGGCGCATCTCGATGCGTTGCACGGCGAGCGTTTCATCGCGCTGGTGCCGCACTTCGTGGGCATCGAGCTGGAAGGCTTGCGGATGACCGCGGATTTGCGCGGCGGCGCTGTGTTCGTGCATCAGAAAGATTCGTACATCGACGCTTTTCTCAAGCGGCGACGGGAGCGGTTCGAAGGCACGCGCATGATCGCGCGGCAGGAGGGCGTGAAAGCGATTCTGCGCGCGTTCAAAGGCGGGCAGACGTTTCAACTCTCGCCGGATATGGATCTGGGCGCGCGCGAGTCGGTGTTTGTACCGTTTTTCGGCGTGCCGCAAACGGCAACCGTTACCGCGCTGCCACGTCTCGCCAAGCTGACCGGCGCGCGCATCTTGCCGATGGTCGTGCGCCAGTTGCCGGGCGCGGGTGGCTATGTTATCAAGCTCTACCCCGCGTGGAGCGATTATCCCGGCGACAACCTGGAAGACGATGCGCGCCGCATGAACGCGTTCATCGAGGACCGTATCCGCGAGATGCCGGAGCAATACCTGTGGACGCATCGGCGTTTCAAGACGCGTCCGCCTGGCCAGCCGAGTTATTATTGAGCTCATGTTTGCCAACCCGCCTCTCGATGAAATCTGCGCTGTGCTCGCCGGTGTACGCACGATCGCCGTCGTCGGTCTCTCGCCGAATGAAAATCGGCCGAGCTTTCGCATTGCGCGTGCGATGCAGAGCGCGGGTTTCGACATCGTTCCGGTGCGTCCGCTGGTGCGCGAGGTACTCGGCGAAACAGCCTACGCGTCGCTGGCCGAAGTACCGGTGCCGATCGACCTGGTGAATGTTTTCCGCGCAAGCCGGCACATTGCTGTTCTGGTGGACGAGTGCATCGGGCTCCGATTGCCGCGGCTGTGGATCCAGGAAGGGATCGTCGACAACGACGCCGCGCAGCGCGCATGCGACGCCGGAATCTGGACCGTGATGAATCGCTGTCTCGGCCGCGATTACAACGGCAACTGCGCGCGCAGAGGGCGCACCTGAAATGGCGGCCGATCCGCTCGCTGCGCGCGTCGCGCCGCTGAAACCCGAAGACATCGATGCCGTCGTGCAACTCGCGCGCAGCATCTGGTATGCGCACTACCCCACAATCATCAGCATCGAGCAGATAGAATACATGCTGGGCCAGCGCTACAACGCCGACGTTATCGCCGCACAAATCGCGAGCGGCAGCTCCTGGTGGGACACGTTGATCCTCGATGACGAGATTGTGGCATTCGCCGCCTACGAGCTGACCGACGATCGCGCCGAGCTGAAATTGGACAAGCTGTACATTCGCTACGATCTTCGCGGACGCGGATTCGGCAGCCTGCTCATGCGCCACGTCGAACAGCGTGCAGCCGAGCTCGGCTGTCAGAGCGTGTACCTGCAGGTCAACAAGCACAACAGCAGCGCGATCGAGATGTACAAGCGCAACGGCTTCACCGTGAGAGAGGCTTCGCAGATCGACATCGGCAATGGCTTCGTAATGGACGATTATCTGATGGCGAAAACGGTGGCGAACGATCCGGGAGCGCGGCGCGCTTGAGCAGAATGCACAGCGGCTGAATACATGCGCCTACGATTTACCAAGATGCAAGGCGTCGGCAACGACTTCGTCGTGCTAGATGCGATCAACCAGCCGATCGCGCTCGATAGCGAGCACGCGCGCCGGCTCGCCGATCGTCACTTCGGCGTCGGCTGCGATCAAATTCTGCTGATCGAGCGCCCCCGCACCGCGGGCACCGATTTCTACTATCGCATCTTCAACGCCGACGGCGAAGAAGTGCAGCATTGCGGCAACGGCGCGCGCTGTTTTTTGCGCTACGTGCGCGACAAGGGGCTCACCGACAAAACCGAGATTCGCGTCGAGACTATGGCCGGCATCATCGTGCCGCGGCTCGAAGCCGACGGACAAGTCACCGTGGACATGGGACCGCCTGAAGTTGCGCCCGCCAAGATTCCCTTCGATGCCCCCGCGCAGGCGCCGACTTATCGTCTCGAAGTTGCAGACGACTCGGTCGAGATCAGCGCGCTGTCGATGGGCAATCCGCATGCGGTGCAGGTCGTCGCTGACGTCGATCGCGCGCCGGTACTGACGCAAGGCCCGCTGATCGAACGCCACGTGCGCTTCCCGCAGCGGGTTAATGCCGGCTATATGCAAATCGTCGATCAACACGAGATCAAGCTGCGCGTGTATGAACGCGGCGCCGGCGAAACGCTCGCGTGCGGCACCGGCGCCTGCGCCGCCGTCGTGGCCGGCATTGCGTTGAACCGGCTGCTGACTCCGGTCAAAGTCAGCACGCGCGGCGGCGCGCTTGCGATCGCGTGGACCGGCCCTGGCAAATCGGTGTACATGACCGGCCCGGCGCAAACCGTATTCGAAGGCGAGATCGATCTATAAGGACCATGCTCGATGACATCCGAAGACGTTGCCCGCTATCTGCGCGAGCATGCGGAATTTTTCGAACAGCATGCCGATCTCCTGGCGTCGATGTACCTTCCGCATCCGCACGGCGGCCGCGCCATCCCGCTGGCAGAGCGGCAGATCCTCGCGCTACGCGATAAGAGCAAGCTGCTCGAAGTGAAACTGCGCGAGCTGATCGAGTTCGGCGAAGAGAACGATACGATCAGCGAGCGAGTCCATCGTATCAATTTGGAATTGCTCGCCGCGCACGGATTACCGGCTGTGCTCGATGCCCTGTACGCCGCTCTAGGCAAGGAGTTCGGGGTAACCGGCGTTGCCGTGCGGATGTGGAGCGACGCGACCGATCAGGCACGTGCGGAGTTCTCGCCGATCAGCGAAGAGGCGCGCGTGTTCGCCGAGAGTCTGGTCGATCCGTACTTCAGCCAGCAGCCGATGTTCGACAGTCTTGCCTGGTTCGAATCCCCGATGGAAGGTCTCGCATCGTTCGCCTATTTGCCGTTGCGATCCGATCTCGTATTCGGACTTCTCGCGCTCGGCAGCACCGACGCGCAACGCTTTGCGGCCGATAAAGGCACGCTATACCTCGCGCGCCTGGCTGAGGC
>JBBRGM010000132.1:0-10074 GCA_038240725.1 Burkholderiales bacterium
CGAGCAGCGGATCTGCACCGTTCGTGCAAAGCCGACGATCGCCGGCAGCTTGGGGAACGCGGCAATCGGCGTCTGCCGCGTGAATCCGGTGATAAAGCGCGCACCTTGTGCGACCTCGAGCGCGTTGCAGATCGTCGGCGTGTCGAATGTGCGGAGCTGCTCGAGCAAACCACGTGCGTCCATCTAAATATCCTCTGGTTGGCGCTGCGATGATCGATGAGAGTGCGGATCATAAACCTGATGGGCGCAGCGTGTGCTGACCGGCGCCCGGCTTAATACGATTTCGGTAGGCCGAGCACCCGTTCGGCGATGAAGCACAGGATCAGCTGCGGGCTTACCGGTGCGAGTCGCGGAATCATCGCTTCGCGCAGATAGCGCTCGACGTGATACTCCTTCGCGTAGCCCATACCGCCGAGGGTCAGCATTGCGGTTTCGCAGGTCTTGAAGCACGCCTCGGCAGCGAGATATTTCGCTGCATTGGATTCGGCACCGCACGGCTCACCGCGGTCATACAGCGCGGCCGCTTTGAACACCATCAGATTCGCCGCCTCGAGCTCCATCCAGCAGCGCGCGAGGGGATGCTGAATCGCTTGATTCTGTCCGATCGGGCGATCGAACACGATGCGCTCGCCGGCATAACTCACGGCACGCTGCAGCGCTGCGCGGCCCAGCCCGATCGCCTCTGCGGCAATCAGAATCCGCTCGGGATTCAGTCCATGCAGGATGTAGTCGAAACCTTTGCCCTCTGCGCCGATACGATCTGCAACCGGCACCGGCAGGCCTTCGATGAACAGCAGATTGGAGTCGACCGCCTTGCGGCCCATCTTGTCGATCTCGCGCACTTCCACATAGCGGCGGTCGAGGTCGGTGTAGAACAGCGACAATCCCTCCGTCGGTTTGGCGCCAGCTACGTTGGTGCGCGCGAGGATGAGCATCTTGTCGGCGATCTGGGCGGTCGAGATCCAGATCTTCTGGCCTTGCAACACGTAATGGTCGCCGTCGCGCCGTGCTGTCGTCGCAAGCTTGGCCGTGTTCAATCCTGAATTGGGCTCGGTGACCGCGAAACACGCTTTGTCTTCACCGCGGATCAACGGCGGCAACCAGCGCTGCTTCTGCTCGTCGCTGCCGAACACCACGACCGGATTCAGTCCGAAGATATTCATGTGCACGCTCGATGCGCCGGAGAAGCCCGCGCCCGATTCGCTGATGGTCTGCATCAACAACGCAGCGTCGGTAATGCCGAGGCCGGCGCCGCCGAATGCTTCGGGCATCGCTATACCGAGCCAGCCTGCTTGCGCCACCGCACGATGGAAGTCGTCGGGAAACGCGCCGCTGCGATCGTGCTCCAGCCAGTATTGCGCATCGAACGGCCTGCACAGTTCGACCACGGCGTCGCGAATCGCAACTCGCTCCGCGGTGAGCGTGAAGTCCATTAGATCAAGGCGCCTTGGAGGTCACACCGTGGCGTTGCAGATCGGCGATCTCCGCGTCCGAGTAGCCGGTTTCGCGCAGCACCTCCACGGAATGCTCGCCGAGTCGCGGCGCCGGCCGGCGCGCGCCCGGCTGCGAGTCCGACCAATTGGTGGGGGTTCGGGGCGCGCGCAACGGACCCTCGGTCGGATGCTGTTCCAGCTCGAAGAAACCGCCAGCGTTGAGATGCTCGTTGCTCATCACATCTTCGATCGAGTTCATCGCGCAACGGGAATGTCGGCGGCTTCGAGCAGTGCAATCCATTCGTCGGTGCCGCGCGTCTTCATCAGCTTGGCGAATTCGTCGTAGATCTCCGCGATGTTGCGAGCACGCGCGCCTTGCGATGCGTAGCGCGGATCGGCCATCAGCTCCGGCTGACCGGTGGCGGCGAGAAAGCTCTTCCACTGTTTGTCGTTGTACACCAGCACGCAAATATAGCCGTCGCGCGTCGCGTACGGTCTGCGCGCGAGCAGGCGGGCATAGCCGGCGCCGCCGACGGGCGGCTCGTAGGTCAGTCCCGCGGTGTGATCGCCGAGCACGAAATGCGAGACGCTCTCGAACATCGGCACTTCGACCGACTGCCCCTGGCCGGTTCGCTCGCGATGAAACAGCGCCGTGGTTACCGCGTACACCGTATGCAATCCGGTCAGGCGGTCGGCGAGGTTGACCGGTGCATAGTTGGGCACGTCGCCGGCGCGCTGCGACGTCAGCCACGGAATGCCTGCAGCGCCCTGAATCAAATCGTCGTACGCGGCTTTCGCGGCATAGGGACCGCGCTGCGAATAGCCGTAGCAGCCGACGTACAGCAAGCGCGGATTGATTGCATGCAATGCTTCGTACGACAAGCCCAGCCTCGCCATTGCCTGCGGGCGAACGTTATATACCAGGACGTCGGTGTGGGGAATCATGCGCAGCAGTGCTGCGCGCCCGTCGGACTGCTTCAAGTCGAGCACGATGCCGCGCTTGCCGCGATTCAGGTTCAAAAACATGTAGCCCATGCCCGCACTCTTCATCGGCGTCGCATGGCGCATGTTGTCGCCCTCGTGCGGCTCCACTTTGATGACGTCGGCGCCGAGCTCGGCGAGGATCTGCGTCGCGTACGGACCCATGACTACGGTGGTGAGGTCGAGCACCTTCACCCCGGCTAGAGGACCTGGCATTGGCGTGTTCTGTCGTGATGATGCAGTGGGGATTTTCGCTGGAGAAGTCTACCGCAGGGCCGGCTCGAGCCTGCGGCGCACATCATTCGGGCTGGATGCCGGCGTCGTGCACGAGCTTGCCCCAGTAGGTAATTTCATCGCGCACGTAACGGGTAAACGGCTCCGTTGGCATCGTATCCACTTCGAAGCCGATCACCGCCAGACGTTTTTTCGTGTCGGGCAGTGCCAGGATCTCGAGCGTCTCGCGTGCGAGGCGCGTCTTGATTTCCGGTGCAAGCCCGGCGGGTGCGAATAGTCCATTCCATGACACGATGTCGTAGCCGGGAATCGTCTCGGCGATGGCCGGCACTTCGGGCAGCAGCGCCGAGCGCTTTGCGCTGGCAACGCCGAGCACGCGCAGCTTGCCCGCTTTGACTTGCGGCATCGCCGTGGCGAAATCGGCGACCATCACCTGCACGCGGCCGGTCACGACATCGAGCATCGCCTGCGGACTTGCTTTGTATTGCACGCCGACCATGTTCAGCTTGGCGAGATGGTTGATCGTCTCCGCGCCGATCAGCGATGCGCTGCTCGCGGTCGCGTAGGACAGCGTGCCCGGATTGGCTTTTGCGTAAGCGAGAAACTCAGCGGTCGTCTTCGCCGGCAAGGTCGGATTGATCACCAGCATGAACGGCAGAATGCCGACGCGCGCGATCGGGTCGAAGTCCTTGATCGGATCGTAGGGCAGCTTTTTATACAGATGCGGATTGGCTGAATGCGTCGTGTTGGTGGTCATGAACAACGTGTAGCCGTCCGCTGCGCTGTGCGCAACGAAATCCGCCGCGATCTGGCCGAATGCGCCAGCGCGGTTGTCGACGATCACCGTCTGACCCAAACGACGCGTCAACTCATCTGCGAGGATGCGGCCGACCGAGTCGGTTGCGCTGCCGGCGGCGAACGGGACGACCAGCCGTATCGGCTTTGTCGGATAAGCAGGATCGGTTGCCGACAACGCGGCGCTGCCCACCATCGCCAGCGCGATCGCTCCGATGCTCGAGATGACTTTCAGCGCCGGGAGCAACAGCTCGGCGAACGTTTTCGCTGCAGACTTCAAGGTCAGCCTCCGGAATCAGATCTATGAATGCGACTGTTTGCGTCGACCGTGCGGCGTGGGAGCGGCGTCGACGCGCGTCGTTCGTGCAGACTCGCGCGAGCGGGAATAAACCCTTTTGGTGTCGAGTTTTTGGTGTCGGGCGCACATTCTAACGCCTGCGGCGAAGCTTGCCCTTGTTCTGCAGACCGGGTTTGCCGTAAACGGCGAATCGGCCTCATACTTCGCGCACCGCATGCCGATGATTTCGACCGTCTCTAATTCCTGGTCCACACCGCTCGCCGCCTTGCGCGACGTGTTTGGATTCGCCGCCTTCCGCGATGCGCAAGCCGATATCGTCGACCACTTGGTCGCCGGTGGCGATGCTCTGGTGTTAATGCCCACCGGTGGCGGCAAATCGCTGTGCTATCAAATTCCCGCGCTGCTGCGAGCCGGCACCGGCGTCGTCGTGTCGCCCCTGATTGCGCTGATGCAGGATCAAGTGGCGGCGTTGACGCAGGTCGGTGTACGTGCGGCGTTTTTGAATTCGTCGCTCGATGCAGAACAGGCGCGCAGCGTCGAGCGTGCGCTGATCGCGGGCGAGCTGGACTTGCTGTACGTCGCACCCGAGCGCCTCACGACGCCGCGCTGCCTCGATCTTCTCGCAAGAAGCAAAATCGCGCTGTTCGCGATCGACGAGGCGCATTGCGTGTCGCAGTGGGGCCACGATTTCCGGCCGGAATATCTGCAGCTGTCACTGCTGCACGAGCGCTTTCCGAGCGTGCCGCGCATCGCGCTCACCGCGACCGCCGATCCGCAAACGCGCACGGAGATCATGGCGCGGCTCGCGCTGCACGACGCGCGGCTGTTCGTCTCCAGCTTCGATCGACCGAACATCCGCTACACCATCGTCGACAAGGCCGATCCGCGCTCGCAGTTGCTGCAGTTCATTCGCGAAGAGCACGCAGACGATGCCGGGATCGTCTACTGCCTGTCGCGGCGGAAAGTCGAAGAGACGGCGATGTGGCTGACCGCGCAGGGCGTGCGTGCGCTGCCCTATCACGCTGGATTGGACAATCAGACGCGCTCCGCGCATCAAGCGCAGTTTCAGCGCGAGGAGGGCACCGTCATCGTCGCGACGATCGCGTTCGGAATGGGCATCGACAAGCCGGACGTGCGCTTCGTCGCGCATCTGGATCTGCCGAAGAGCATCGAGTCGTACTATCAGGAGACCGGGCGTGCGGGGCGTGACGGTGCGCCCGCGGACGCGTTTATGACTTACGGTCTGGCCGACGTCGTACAACAGCGCCGTCTGATCGACCAATCCGACGCCAGCGAAGAATACAAACGCGTATCGACAGCGAAGCTCGATTCGCTGCTTGGATTATGCGAAACGGCAGGCTGCCGGCGCATCCGGCTGCTGACGTATTTCGGCGAGAGCAGCGAGCGCTGCGGCAACTGCGACACCTGCCTGGAGCCGCCGCAAACCTGGGACGCGACGTTGGCATCGCAAAAGGCGCTGTCCGCGATCTACCGCACCGGCCAGCGCTTCGGTGCCGTACATCTGATCGACGTTCTGCGCGGCAAGGACAGCGAACGCAGCACGCGCTGGGGACACGACAAGCTCGGTGTGTTCGGCGTCGGTGCGGACGTCGACGAGGTCACCTGGCGCAGCGTGTTTCGTCAGCTCATCGCGCTCGACTTTGCGAGCGTCGATCACGAAGCGCACGGCGCGCTGAAGCTGAGCGAAGCCAGCCGGGCAGTGTTGAAAGGCGAGCAGCGCGTAGAGATGCGCCGCGTGATCGACCGCAAACGACGGTTGCCCAAACTTCGTACGGCAGGGCGCGGCTCCGCGGCGGACGCGGGATTGCTGGATCGCCTCAAGGAGTGGCGACGCGAGCAGGCGAAAACACAGGGCGTACCGGCTTACGTGATCCTGCACGACAGCACGCTCGACGAGCTTGCGCATCGCAAGCCGCGCGATCGCCTCGCGCTGAGCGGTGTCGGCGGTATCGGTGCGAAAAAACTGGAACGCTACGGACCGGCTCTGCTGGAGCTGCTCAGACAGGCGTGATGCCGGCGAACGCGTAGCCGGTATTGTTCTGCTTGGCGTCGTACATGGCGGCGTCGGCTTTCTTCAGCAGATCCTCCGCGGTTTCGCCATCGTCTGGAAAGATGGCGATGCCGATGCTTGCTTCCAGCTTCAGGCTGACGTCGCCGATTTCGCACGGTGCAGACACTGCGTGGATCATCTTGCCGGCCATCACGGCCGCGTTCAGCCGATCTTTGATCTCCAGCATCAAGTAGAGAAATTCATCGCCGCCCTGGCGACTGACTGTATCCATGCCGCGCACGCAAGCCTGCAATCGCCCGGCCACCGTCTGCAGCACTTTATCGCCGGCATCGTGGCCGTACGAATCGTTGATGCCCTTGAACTTGTCGAGATCGATGAACATCACCGCCAGACGCCAGCGATGCCGCCCGGCCTGCAATAACGCGTGCTCCAGCCGGTCGTTGAACAGGTTGCGATTGGCAAGCCCGGTCAGCGTGTCGTGAAAGGCCAGATGGCGCACCATTTCTTCCTTTGCCTGCGTGACCACCAGCTCGCGCTCCAGATGTTTGCGCTCATCGATTTCATGGACCAGCGCATCCTTCATCGATGACAAGTCCTGCGCGCATTCCTGAATCTTGGTTTCGACCGCCTTGCTCTGATCCAATGCACGCTCGACCGCGGGCGAGGACGAGCTCCGGCCGATCTTGCGTTCGATCTCAGTGTTGGCCGCTGAGAGCTGGTTGGCGCATTCCTCGACGCGGTCGATGACACGCTCGCTTTTGTTCAGCAGCACCAGCAGAGGCGCGTGCTTGCCGGGCAGCGGCGCGCGACGCCTCTTGTGTGAGTTCATGGTTTCTCCTTCCGTGAGCACGCCCGGCAGCGCAAGCTGGCGCACCTTAACCCTTCAACGCTGCAAGTAGCGATTCAACCTCGCGGGCCGCTTCTGCGACGATAGTGCCGGCGGTCTCGTCGTCGAGTCCGCCGTTCGGCGGTTCGCTCGGCATGAAATCGGCAGCCGGTTCCGGCATGGCCAGCCGGGATACAGAGCAGCGATTGGCGACGCTGACCAGCTCGGCCAGACTGCCCGGGGGCAGGAGCGACGGTGGCAGCTCGTGCTCATCGCACGCCCGTGAGATCGATTCGGGCAAGTCCAGGCTTTGTAGCAGGGCCGAACCGATGCCGGGATGCCAATCGTGCACGATGGCACGCAGCTCATCGGGCTGTTCGACGATCTCCGGGAACCGCGTGGCACGCGCCATGAGGTAAAAATGACCGAGGTCGTGCACCAATCCTGCGAACAATGCTGCGTCGGGGCTAGCCAGTAGCCGGTGCTTGGCGATCACGTAGGCGATTGCCGCCACTTCCAGGCTGTGCTCCCACAGCTGCCGCGCCTGTTTTCTGAACGGCTCGAGCTCTTTGGCACGCGAGATCTGATCCATCGCTACCGCAACGGCGAGACTGCGCACGGTATTCTGGCCGACCACAATCACCGCGCTTTTGACATCCGTCACTTCTCTGCCGCTCGGATTCATCGCGACGCTGTTTGCCAAGGCGACGACGCGCGCGCTCAGGAGCGGCTCGCTGCTGACGATCTTTGCCAGGTCGGCATTGGATAGCTCCTTCTTGCCGAGCGCCATGCGGACGCCGAGCGAAGCGTCGATGAAGGTCGGGAACTTGAGGTCCTTGCGCGACAGGTCTTTGGCTATGTCGTGCAGAAATCGCAGCGCGAAATCTTTTGTGTTCGGGGCGGTGGCGGTGGCGACGGGCATGGATCAGGAATTGAAAATGAGCCGGTTGATACAATGTTTAACCTAGATCGGCATCTCACAGCCCAAGTTTAGGACCGCGCGCAGTGTCGTTGGTCGATCGCCGCGCGCTCCCGTATCCTATTGGCAAGTTCACCCGCGACTTCGATCTTTCTGCCTCAACATCGGGGTCTTCTGCCTCAATTCGGAGCTCATCGTTATGGATATGGTCGACACGCAGCGCGCTTCCTACAAACTCTTGATCGACGGCAAGTGGACCGACGCGGCTTCTGGCCAGACCATCGAGGTGATCTCGCCGAGTAACGGTCAGCCGTTCGCCGCTGTCGCACGCGGTGGTGCCGAGGATATCGACCGCGCGGTGAAATCCGCCCGGAAGGCGCTGGCAGGCCCGTGGAGTCGCCTTTCAGCGACGGAGCGCGGCCGCATCCTAACCAAGATGGCCGGCATTATTCTGGAGCGCGCCGAGGAGCTCGCGCAGCTCGAGGCGCGCGATAACGGCAAGCCGCTGACCCAGGCGCGCGCTGACATGCAGGTAACCGCGCGCTACTTCGAGTTCTACGGCGCGGCGGCCGACAAAGTGCACGGGCAGGTGATCCCGTTTCTCGACGGCTACACGGTCACTGTTCTGCGCGAGCCGTATGGCGTGACCGGTCACATCATTCCGTGGAATTACCCGGCGCAGATGTTCGGCCGCACGATGGCGCCGGCGCTCGCGATGGGCAACACCTGCGTTATGAAGCCGGCGGAAGACGCATGTTTGAGCTCGCTCGAGATCGCCAGGATCGCAATGGACGCGGGCATGCCGCCGGGTGTGGTCAATATCGTTTCGGGCTACGGCGAAGAAGCGGGCGCCGCGCTGGCCGCGCATCGCGACATCAATTTGTTGTCGTTCACCGGCTCGTCGGAAGTCGGCACTCTGGTGCAGCAGGCGGCTGCGAAGAATCACGTCCCGTGCGTGCTCGAGCTCGGCGGTAAATCGCCGCAGGTCATTTTCGCGGACGCCGATCTGGAAAAGGCGCTGCCGGTCGTGGTGAAGGCCATCATCCAGAATGCCGGTCAAACCTGCTCTGCCGGCGCGCGTCTGCTACTGGACGTGTCCATCTACGAACAGTTCGTCGCGCAAGTCGCAGAGCGCTTCAAGCAGCTCAAGGTCGGCACCCACGACATGGATCTCGACGTCGGCCCGGTGATCAACCTGCAGCAGAAAAACCGCGTCGAGCGTTTCATCAAGCAGGCCCAGGAAAGCCGCGTACCGCTGCTGGCAGAAGGCTCGTTCGCGGCGAATCTGCCGGCGGGTGGTTTCTTCGTGAAGCCTGCATTGTTCGGCCCGGTTCCGCGCGATCACTCGCTGGCTTGCGACGAAGTGTTCGGCCCGGTGCTGTCCGCACTGCCATTCAAGGACGAGCAGGACGCGGTTGAACTGGCCAACGCCACCGACTACGGTCTGGTCGGCGCGGTCTGGACGCGTGACGGCGGACGTCAGCAGCGCGTGAGCAAAGCCATGCGCTGCGGCCAAGTCTTCATCAACTGCTACGGCGCCGGCGGCGGTGTCGAGCTTCCCTTCGGTGGCATGAAGAAAAGCGGACACGGGCGCGAAAAAGGTTTCCTCGCGCTCGAGCATCTCAGCACCACGAAGACGGTGGTCAACTTCCACGGTTGAGCGCAGCCGGGGTAGAGTCCCGCCGCGTCGATTCGGGCGGGACTATCCTATAATCCAGCGTTAACTTGCTACCCACTGGACCGTTATAGGTCTCCTGCGGCCCGCTGGCGGTGGGTGCCGCCACTCAGTCGAATTCTATCCAGGCCGTTGTCGCATGCAGCTCTTCGCGTTTGGCGTTAACCATCAGACTGCACCGCTAGCCGTGCGTGAACGCGTTGCGTTCAACCCGGAAGGGCTGCCGGGTGCTTTGCGTCATCTGGTCGACCACGAGTCGGTGCGCGAAGCGGCTATCATCTCCACCTGCAATCGCACGGAAATCTACTGCAACACGCCCGAGCCGGCCAAAGCCATCCACTGGCTGGCGGGTTATCACCAGATGAAAGCCTCTGCGCTGGAGCCGTTTCTCTACACGCTGCCGCGCGAGCAAGCCGTCAAGCACGCGTTCCGCGTCGCCAGCGGGCTCGAGTCCATGGTGCTTGGCGAGCCGCAGATCCTCGGTCAGCTCAAGCAAGCCGTACGCTCCGCAGAGCGCGCCGGCACGATGGGCCTGGTGTTGCACAAACTGTTTCAGCAGACCTTCTCGGTTGCCAAGGAAGTACGCAGCCGGACCGAGATCGGCGCGTCGTCCGTGTCGATGGCCGCGGCTGCGGTGCGTCTGGCCGAGCGCATTTACCCGAGCATCGCCGAGCAGAAAATTCTGTTCATCGGCGCCGGCGAGATGATCGAGCTGTGCGTGACCCACTTCGCCGCCCAGCACCCGCTCAGCATCACCGTCGCCAACCGCACCATGGAGCGCGGCGAGCAGCTGGCCCACCGCTACGAGGGCAGCGCGATCCGGCTGGCCGACCTGCCCGAGCAGCTGGCGCGCTTCGACATCATCATCTCCTGCACCGCCT
>JBBRGM010000133.1:0-10069 GCA_038240725.1 Burkholderiales bacterium
TCAAGGTAACTTGTTCTGCTTCGATTGCTTCTGCATCTCTGGAAATTTCTCCGCTGCCTTCCGCACGTCAGGCGGGAAATCCGCGAATTCCTGCACCTGACGAATTTCGATTACTTCATTGTTCCCCGCGGGGCAGCGCGAAGCCCAGTCGATCGCTTCCTGTTTCGAATTCACCTGGATCATCCAATAGCCGCCGAGGACTTCCTTCGCTTCGGCGAACGGTCCGTCCATGACCTCCGGCTTGCCGTCCTTGAACGAGATGCGCGCGCCCATCGAGGGCGGATGCAAACCGTCCAGCGTGATCAGCACGCCTGCCTTCTGCAGAGATTCGTTGTACTTCATCATCGCTGCTACCGCATCGGCGTCCGGCATCGTGCCGGGCGCGGCCGATTCGTATCCCTTCGGAATCATCAGCATCATGAATCGCATCGTCATCGTTCCTGGCTGTTTCGATTCTGTAGTTCGGACGTCAAGCAACGCTTATCGCTTTCAGTGCAGCGTTGCCCAGACGTCCGATGGATTGCCGGTCGACCATTGTCGATTACGGCATGACGATGATCATCCACGACACGCCAAAACGGTCGGCGACCATGCCGAATTGCGAGGAGAAAAAAGTCTTCATCAACGGCATCTGCACCTGTCCGCCTGCGGCCAGCGCGGCGAATTTCTGCTGCGCCTCGGCGTCGGTTGCTACCGTGAGCGACAAGGAGAAGCCTTGAAAATTCGAGCTGCCCCCGCAGCGACCGTCGGAAGCCATCACCTCGGTGTCGCCGATGCGAAAGCTCATGTGCATCACTTTGTTTTCCGATCCAGGCGGAATCATGCCGGGCGGCTGTGCCTCCGGACTCTCGCTGTAGCGCATGAGCATCGTTATCTCGGCACCGAGCGTCTTGCGATAGAACTCGACGGCCTCTTCGGCGCGGCCTTCGAAGAACAGATAAGGTTGAACTCGCATGATGTCTCCTTTTTGCTGTTGGGTGCTTGGGGCTAGTTTTTCTTGGCAGCTTGTGCGCGAATACGCTCTTCTTGTTCTCGCAATTCAGGCGTGAACTCTGCGCCGAAGTCTTCGGCTTCGAACACGCGACGAATCTCGATTTCGGATTCGCCTTCCATCGGATTGGGGCAGCGTTTGACCCAGCTTATCGCTTCTTCCATCGACTTCACCTGTATGAGCCAGAAGCCGGCGATCAGCTCCTTCGGTTCGGTAAACGGTCCGTCCATGACGGTTCGCCGTGTCCCGGAGAATTTTACGCGCGCACCTTTCGACGAGGGGTGGAGTCCTTCGCCGGCGAGCAGCACGCCGGCCTTCACCATTTCTTCATTGAACTTTCCCATCTCGGTCAACAACGCCTCGCTCGGCATAACGCCCGCTTCGCTATCTTTGCTGGCTTTGACCAATAACGCGAACCGCATCTTTTAAGTCTCCTAATGATTAGTAGCGCTGGGTGTCTGGACGGTATCGAGATTGCATCGCGCGCTCTTACTGAACGACGTGCGAGACTTCGAGAAATCGACAACCGCGGCAACTTTTTTATTACCGCGCGGTTCGAACACCGCGAGTGCACCTTTCGCTTCGAGGCGCTGGCGCCGCTCCGGTTCGCAGGCTATTGTGTTTTTATACCGGCTTCAGGCGACATGGCGCTTCGTCAATCCGCACCGCTCGAATGGACATAGGCAATCATGACTGCAATTAAACTCGCGACGTTCAACGTCAACGGCATCCGATCGCGTCTCTCGCATCTGCTGCAATGGTTGGACAAAGAATCGCCGGACATCGTTTGCCTGCAGGAGCTCAAAGCGCTGGACGCGAGCTTTCCCATCGGGGAGATTCGCGAAGCAGGGTATGGCGCGATATGGCACGGCCAGCGCTCGTGGAACGGCGTCGCGATTCTTGCGAAGGGTGAAGACCCGATCGAGTCCCGCCGCGGCTTGCCTGGCGACCCGTCTGATGACCACAGCCGCTATATTGAAGCGGCAGTGCAGGGGATCATCGTCGGCTGCCTGTATCTGCCGAACGGCAATCCGCGGCCAGGTCCGAAGTTCGACTACAAACTGAAGTGGTTCGAGCGCTTGATCGAGCATGCGAAAGGGCTCTACGAAAGCGGTCATCCCGTCGTGCTGGCGGGCGACTACAACGTGGTGCCGACCGATCTCGATATTTATAATCCGCGCTCATGGTTGAAAGATGCGTTGTTGCAGCCTGAGAGTCGAGAGTGCTATGCGCGCCTGCTCAGCCAAGGTTGGGTCGATGCGATTCGGACGCGCCATCCGGATGAGCGCATCTACACGTTCTGGGATTACTTCCGTCAACACTGGCAGCGCAACTCGGGCCTTCGCATCGACCATCTATTGTTGAGCGCGCAAATTGCGCCGCGCCTGGCCGACGCGGGCGTGGATACCTGGGTTCGCGATCTCGATCACGCGAGCGACCATGCACCGACTTGGATCTCGCTCGACATGTCGAAGCGATAGTGCAGCGCTTGTCGAACATCCGCCTCGGCACGCGGCGGATGTTCGACAAAGCTAGAGTCGGCTCAACCGTAAGTCGGCTTCTGCGGCCATCCCGCAGGCGAATCCTCGAAGTCTTCCTGGCGCCCGTACGGCGTGACGTCGAGCAGTGCGTATGAATTGGTAAGCGTTTCTGTACCGCGCGCGTAAACCGAATAGGTGTGGAATACCTCGTCATCCAGCCGGAAAAAAACGCTGAGCCCATGCTCCTCGCCTTGGGTGGCGTTAGGGCTCTTATGTGCGATCAATTCCGCTTTGCTGCGATAGTTGTATTCGATCGGTGCGATTGTTTCGTCGAGCGTGACGTGAAAATCGTAGTTGAAAGTACTCGCGAACGATGAGAACCACGCGATGTTCCAGGTTTTTTTCGCTTTGTACGCTTCGAGCTTGGCGAGCGGAGCACGAGATACCACCGCAAAAGTCGTGTCGCGGTCGTTCAACATCGAAATATCGCCGATCGAATCGATATAACCGGTACAGCCCGGACAGCCGTTTTCCCACGACGGGTCGAACATGAAGTGGTAGACGATGAGCTGTCGACGGCCATCGAAGAGAGTCGCCAAGCCCACCTTGCCGTTCGGTCCGTCGAACGTATAGTCCTTGTCGATTTTCACCATGGGAAGCCGGCGCCGTTCGGCATTAATGCGATCCCGCTGCTGGGTGAGCTCTTTCTCGCCGGCAAGAAGTTTTTTCCGATCGCGGAGCCACTGCTCCTGCGAAACGATTTTCGGGTGTGGGACTGCAGTCGTAGTCATCGATGTCTCCTGGATTTAGTCTGCGCCGTTCTCAGCCGGCGCCGGTTATTTGGTGCGGCGAAAACGCATGCTCATGATCTGGCGCCACTGGCCGTCATCGTCGAGAAAGCGGGCTGTCAGCTCTCTCTCGTCGTCGCTCTTCATCTCGATCACATCCTGATACTTTCCGAGCTTTCCCTCGACCGACATGTGCGGGCCTTCCGTGTCCAAGGTCAGCACTTTGCCTGCGGTATCCAAGCCGCCGTCGTAGACCCAAAGGTTCGTCATCATCGAGCCGACCCAGCTGCCGACGAAGCGCTTCTTTCGCGTGTCATAGCCCAATGTCACCACCATCGTCACCTGCCCGGATCCGGGCATCGGACCGCGCGCTTCACCAACGATCCAGACGCCACCTAATGAGCGAACGGATTCCGTGCCGGTCATCTTCTCGGGCGGCTTGCCGTCATGCGCCGGCATTTCAGACTCGTAGGTCCATTCGCCGACGAGCCTCGCGAGCCAGCGGTGCTCTGCCTGCGGTTCAGCTCTCATAGTTCCCTTCTCTGTGGGTTGCGACCTTCGCTTGGTCTATCGCAAGGACGGCCGGACCATCGCGATTCCGACCGGCATACGACAGAAATTTCTGACCGGAAAATTCTTACCGCGGCGGCGCTGCCGCGCGACTGACGTAATGCGGTTTCAACCGGATTGATGCTTGTCGAGAGCGCGCCCCGAAGCGAAACCAGCTCGCCAATTTGGACACGTGCCGGGATGGAGTGGTGTCGTGCGATCGGATTAAAGGTTGCAGGCGAAGCGCCGTTGAGCACTTCGTTGCAAGCAGAAAGTCGTACGCACAGGGCGTCTCGGTGATCAGAAATGGGGCACCACTGACTGGCGCGCACGAACAGTGTGCAATACGTGAAAGATACGTCAAAATGATTGACCGACTTGTAAAGTAAGCTGATACTGAACCGCGACTTAAAGCCCGTCCCCCCCACTTATGTCGGAGAACACAATGACTTGGAAGACCTTAGCCCGGGTAGGCATGTTGGCTGTACTTGCCTGGAGCACGCAGAACGCGAGCGCCGCAACGCAGTCGGTTTTTTTCAACCACTTAACCGAATCAGCTACTGTTGCGCCTGCACTTCATGACGGCGACACGTTGTTTCTCGACACTTTGGTTACGACTGAAACGGGCGCGTTGAGTCAATCGGTGACGTTTACGCTGGGCTCGGATATCGGTGTCGTGGACGGCTTCAACGCGTGGGAAATCTCGACTGCTGCCGGCAGCGCTCCGCGGCTGGTCGGCGTCAACATCGACATTTTCGACTCCGCCAACTCACTGGTGTTCAGCGACACTTTTGCTGGCGTGCTTGCGGGTTTTGCCCACTCACTGTTCGACCACCTGCCTATCGGCCCTGGTATCTATAAGCTGGTCGCCACTGGCACCGGGGTGCGAGACAGCTCGCTCGATGTCTCCTTGACGTTTGCGACTGCGGTGCCGGAACCGCAGACCTACGCGCTGATGTTGGCGGGCTTGGGTTTAGTCGGATTCGCGGCGCGTCGCCGGAAATAACACCGCTTCGCCGCAACCGCAACGCCCCACCTTGGTGGGGCGTTTTGTTTTCGTGCTCAGCGCTGACACGGCGGCGGCGGTTCATCGCCGTGAAGGGCATGCGCTTACGAGCCGGCTTTCACGTAGCCAAGTGCCTCGACGATCAGGCTGTCTCGGACGTGCATCAGATTCACACCGCGAACTGAACTCTGGTCGCTACTGCCCCAGTGCAAGTGCCACAGGATTACCGCGAGTTCCCCACTATCATCACGTTGGACGCTGAACGCGTTGCCGCTAGACGTTGGCGCATCGCGTTCGATCTTGCCAGAGCGATTTGCGCATTTCCTGGGCGAGTCCCCACTGATGCATTTAGCTCAGTGGCGTCTTCAGCTCGCCGCGCGGATTCTCGAGATGACCGATCGTACTGCGCTGCAAGTCGCGCTCGACGTCGGTACGAATCCGAAGCTGCGTTCAAACGCGCTTTCAAGCGCAAATTCGAGCTCCCGCCCGTGCGGTATCGGCATCGCCAAGCACGCGCACAAACGGCGTGAGTCTGTGCTGCATCAGCGCGCTGGTCTGCCAGTCATCCAGGGAATGATAGCTTGCCGAAGTGCATTCGATGGCAGGCCTCAATGTGGCGCCAGATTGCCACAAGCCCCTGTTGTCGGGGCTGTGCGCTAAACGTTCGTCGCGGCAACTGCCGGTTTACGCCGGCGCAGTTTTTCGACGGCGAATTTGCTTGCCTTGGTCGCGGTGTACATTTCGAGTTTCTCGAATTCGCTGTCGCGCACCGGCTGCATCGCAATGTCTTCGCCGACCGGGGCATTTTCATCTACGCGTTTCAAGATCCGGCGGTACTGCAGATACATGCGAATGATGTGCATATGCTTCGCCACGATTTCACAGCCATAGCGCAAGTAGAACTTGAGCATGCTCTCCAGCGGCATGCCGGGACGCCGATCTCGCCGATATTTGCGGCGAAACAATCCGCCTTCGAGCGGATGCACATGCTCGATGTGCGCGACTGCATAGAACGACAACAACTTTGCCATCATGTCGCGCGGATCGTAGCCCCACTGTTTGGATCTGCGCATCACGGTCTCGACGTGCTGCGGCGAATAGTAGATGTCCCACGCCTTGCGGTAAATACCGAGCAGATCGGCGTCCGACATCGTTGCATGTCGCGTCGTCACGTGGACGACGTCGTACTTGTTCATGTCGTGCTCCATCTCGATGCCCGCGAGATGCAGCTTCTTGTGGTCCGCCGAGCCGGGCAGCGGCGTGAGAATGAAGAATTCCAGCAAATCGATCGGCAGCTCTCTCTGGATGATACCGATGTCCCGCTCGATCGACTCCGGCGTATCGCCGGGGAAACCGAGGATATACCCCGCGTATGTCAGCGTGTGTGCGCGGTGCCAGGCCTGCAGCATCGCACGGTATTCCGTAATCAGATTTTGACCCTTCCTCGCTTCTTTCAGCGCATCGGGATTGATGCTTTCCATGCCGATAAAGACGCGATCGACGCCGGCGCGGCTGGCCTTCTCGATAAATCGCGGAATCTTATGCGACATCGTGTCGACCTGAGCGACGATGCGAATGCGCAGACCTTCCTGTTCGCGCATGCTGATCAGGCGATCGAAGATCGGTTCCCAGTTTTGATTGCGCGCCAGGTTATCGTCGGTGATGAAGAAGTTGTGCAGGCCCTGCGCTAGATTGGCCCGAATGATGTTCTCGACATCTGCCGCCGACCGCGCGCGAGACTTGCGTCCCTGCACGTTGATGATCGTGCAGAAGCTGCACAAAAACGGACAACCGCGTCCCGCATCGAAGCTCGTGCGCAAACCGCTGGTGCGGCGAACGACCTCCACCGGCAGATACGGCGCGGTTGCGCCTTCTAAACCCGGTAGATCGGACATGAAGTTGTAAAGCGGCTTCATCTCGTCCAGGTAAGCCGCGCGCAACAAATCGTCCAATCGCCCTTCCGCCTCGCCCGCAAACAGCGTAATGCCCAGGTCGATCGCATCGAGCAAATCCTGTGGTATATCGGGCAACATCGATACGCAACCGCTGACGTGAAAGCCGCCGATACATACCGGAATGCCGGCCGCACGCAACGGTCGCGCAATATCGACTGCGCGTGGAAATTGGTTGGTCTGCACGCCGACCAGGCCGATCAGCGCACGCCCGCCATCCGCGCGGATCTGTGCGAGGATCTTGTCGGGTCGAATGCGCGTGTTGGTCTCGTCCCAGACGGTGATGCGGATTTCGATATCGTCGCCCAACACGTGGCGCTGCGCGCAATCGAGCGCGAGGCCGTACAGGGCTGCAAGTGTATTGGCAGGAATAGACGAGCGCGCCCACTGAATAACGTAGCCGTCGTCGTCGTAGTGAGAAGGTTTGATTAAGAAAAGATGAAAGAGCTGTCTCGCGGCATATTTGTCGGAAGTCATCAGGTCCCATGAGAGGCAAGGCCCCAGCCCACGCCTCATCGAAGTGTCCGGCGAGTGTAGTCTCTTTATCTTTGCAAGTCTTTTCCCGGGGACGAGGGGACGATTCACTGCATGTCCTTTCCGCGCGGGCGGTCACGGATCTGGCGCAATCGGTCGCGTCGAGCTACGACCCGGGTGTGGTGTAAAGTCGTGGTCGCGGCGGGCGAATCGGTACGTGGGCGATCACCAAATCGCGAAAGCGCAGTGCGGCAACTCGACCGCTAGTACGATGATGGGTTATCCGACGAAGAGGGGGCAGATCATGATTGCAATTCCCGACAACTTTCGCGATCTCATCGAACAGAAGAAGGCGTTCGCGAATCTCGCTACGGTGATGCCGGACGGATCGCCGCAAGTCACCCCGGTGTGGTTCGACTTCAAAGGCGACACGCTGCGCGTGAACACGGCCAAAGGTCGTGTGAAGGCGCGCAACATGCACGAAGGCGCGCCGGTGGCGCTGGCGATAATGGATCCCGATAATCCGTACCGCTACATTCAGGTTCGTGGTCGCGTGTTGCGGCAGACCGAGCAAGGCGCAGACGCGCACATCGACTCGCTGGCGAAGAAGTACCTTGGCCAGGACAAGTATCCTTACGCGAAGCCGGGCGAGGTGCGCCTGGTGGTTGAAATCGAGCCGACCTCGGTCTCCGCTGTAGGCTGACGGCGCCCGGCGTTTCGCTGCGCAGCGCCGCGTGCAGACGTGTCGCGCGTCGACGCGCCTACTGCGGCCGGATTCGACTACTTCGTCCTTGTCTCAACGGTGAACCGGTTTATCCTCGAATTGAAAACCCATTGTTCGGCAGTGGTAGTGCAAACCGCCGTCCTGAACGATGAGCCAGTTGGCGCGCGCGGCGCCGCGATTGTGGTGCGAATGCACGCTGATCGGCGGCGTCACCATCGTGACGAACGACTGCCAGTCCTTGCGATTGCCGTCCACCATCGAATAGCAGCGATCGTCGCTGATTGCGAGCGACACGGCCACCGAGTTGTGGCTGTGCGCAATCTGATCCTCGCCGGCCCCGAGCTGATTCATCGCGAGCGTGAGCGTCGGCGAAATATTCCGGCGACCTTCGAGACGCTCGCTCGCGAATACCACCGCAAGCCCGCCGACGCGTTGTCCAGCAAGCCGCACGCTTGCGCGTTCGAGCTCCTGATCGATAGATTCAGCGGGGAAATGCGTCGCTTCGACTAATGCGTCGCCCCGGGATGGTGGCGACAGCCGTTCGAATTGAAGCTCCGGTTCGTTGGTGACGATCCATAGCACGCTGTCTCGCCCAGGACTGGTCAAATCGATAGGGCGGCCGCCCGGGAGCGAAAATACATCGCCGGTGTTCCATGCGATCGTCTCGCCGTCTTGAACGGCGCGTCCCGAGCCCTCGATCACGTAGGCAAGAACAACGCTTGCGCGCGCCTCGACCGTAAGGGATTCGCCGGCGCGCACGCGAGCGTATGAGGCGAGTACCAGGGGCGAAGTCGCTGGAAAGTCGATGCCCAGCGCGGCGCTCTGATCGCAATGGATGAGCGCTGTTCCGGTCGCGGGATCAAGGGCCGCGTCCCGTTCGGCAACGAAACTCGCCGCTGGAACATCCGGATAAACGATGTTGAACGCGTTACCCGAATCGAAGTATCGAGCGCGTTCGGTGTACGGCGTCTGCGGGCGGGCAGCTTGTTCTGATTGCTCAGCTTGCGTGGCATCTACGGCAGTGGTCATGGGCTCTATCCTCGTATCGTCTGGCTGCATCAGCATCGCTGGCGATTTCTCCAATTGAAAAATCGCCCGTCTGCGAACCGTCGTGACCGCGATGATAGGGCAAGCCGCCGACCGAAGTCTTTCTACACGCCGTTCGACGAATGTCATGACGCACCGTCTGCCGAAGACGAGCGCCGAAAATCAAAACATCCCGTTGCTATTCGCAGCCTCAGCCGGCACCGGCTGCAGCACATCCCAATGCTCGACGATCTTGCCGTCGGCATCGAAACGGAAGATGTCGACGCCTGCGTGTTCTTTCCCTGCCCAATTCAGATAGCGAACATGGATGAAGGCCAAGTCGCCGTCGATGGCGACGCGCTTGACTTCGCACGGAATGCCGCCGGCTTGCTTGATGTAGCCCATGATGCCGTCGAGACCATCGGGGAACATCGGGTTGTGCTGAATGTAGGGTCCGGCGACGAGACCCGGCAACAGGTCGGCTTTTCCCTCGTTGAAAATCTTCTGATAAATCGTATCGACGGCGTCCTTCATTTTTTGCGAGTTCATCATGGCTCCCGATTTGCGAATGTTGCTTTCGAATAGCCTCGTCGGCGCAACGAGCGCACGGCTGTCAGAAATGCTTCCACACGCTGAGGATGATGAGTATCATCCTGTAGAAAGAGGATGACGCGTACAATCTTCATTGTCAAGACCTAACAATCAGGAGCTCGCAGCGTGGGCCACTCACAGGCCGCAAAAGCGCAAACGCGCGATCGTATCGTGCAGACCACGGCGGCGCGCATTCGCGAAGCCGGCATCGACGGCGTCGGCGTCGCCGACCTCATGAAAGATGCGGGACTCACGCACGGTGGGTTCTACCGCCACTTCGGTTCGCGCGAAGAACTGCTGAACGAAGCTGTCGCACTCGCGCTGGAAGACGGCGGGCAGCACGTCGCCAACACGATCGCGGGTGGCGGCAAGGCGCCGTTGGCCGCGCTCGTCGACGCGTATCTGAGCGCCGCTCACCGCGACTCGCTCGCAACCAGTTGCGCGGTGACTACCCTGGCTGCTGACGTCGCGCGCAGCAGCCTGGAAG
>JBBRGM010000134.1:0-10035 GCA_038240725.1 Burkholderiales bacterium
GTGGTACCACTGGATTTGATCCGCTCCAGCGTGGATATCGAGGCTTCCGGATCATGCATGATTGCGCTCTCGGTCAGCTCGAGCTCGAGAAAGCTCGGATCGACGCCATAGTCTGCCATGGTCATCAAAATCAAATCGGCCAAGTTGCGCTGCTGAAACTGGCGCGCGGAAAGATTCACCGCTACCGGGATCGCAATCCCCTGCGCCTGCCACTTGCTCAGCTGCAGGCAAGCCGCATTCAGCACCCAGCGTCCGAGCGGCAGGATGAGGCCCGAATCCTCGGCAATCGGGATGAATTTCGACGGCCCCAACAGTCCCAGAGTCGGATGCTGCCAGCGCACGAGCGCTTCAGCGCCGATGATCAGCCCGGTGGCGAGATCGATTTTCGGCTGGTAATGCAGGCACAACTCATCGCGCTCGATCGCACGGCGCAGCCCGCTTTCGAGCATCGCTTTCTCGCGAATCTGCACATTGAGGCTTTCGGTGAAGTACAGATAGCGATTGCGGCCCGCGTGCTTGGCGCTCGACATCGCCGTGTCCGCGTGCTTGAACAGATCGTCCGGTACGACGCCATCGCGCGGAAACAAGCTGATGCCGATGCTCGCGGAGATGAACATTTCCTGCTCGCCATCGCAGAACGGCTGCTCGAGATCGCTCAGCACGCGTTGCGCCACTTCGCCCACGACCTGAATGCCGGCCACGTTGGGCAGCATGATGGTGAACTCGTCGCCGCCCAGACGCGCCACCGTATCGGTATCGCGCAGACACTTCCCCAGACGCGCTGCTACTTGCTTGAGCAGCGTATCGCCGGTCAGATGTCCGAACGAGTCATTGACGATTTTAAAGCGGTCGAGATCGATGAACATCAGCGCGACCTGCGTGCCGTTGCGGCGCGCCTGCGTAATGGCTTGATCCATCCGATCCTGCATCAGCCGCCGATTGGGCAGACCGGTGAGGCCGTCATGCTGCGCGAGGTACTGGGCGCGCGCCTCTGCGCGCTTGCGCTCGGTTACGTCACGCGCGGTGAGAACGATGCCGTGAATTCTCGGATGTTCGAGCAAATTGTTGCCGAGCACTTCGAGATAGAGCCAGTGGCCGGCCGCATGCCGAAAACGGAATTCAATCGCGGTGCCGTCGCCATGACCGGCGAGCAACTTCTCGAAGCCCCCGCGGATACGTTCGAGATCTTTCGGGTGTACTGCATCGAAGGGAACGCGTCCGATCAACGCACCGGGCGCATAGCCGAGCACGCGGGACGCGGACGGCGACTCGTACAGCGTGAGTCCCTGCGGATCGTGCACGGTGATGATGTCTTGCGAATGGTGGACCAGCGCGCGAAATGCGTCGTCGTCGAAACCCACCCCATCGATCCGGCGCCGGGATTGCACGCGCCGCTCTGCCGGCGCGATAGCGTCATTAGCGGCCAACGAAAGCAATGGAGTACGTCGAGTCATCGGCGAGCTTTGCGCAGCGAGGCGCGTTCATCCCGCGATATGGAGGACGCCATACCACGGATGCCACCATGACAGATCTAGATTATATTTAGCTGCAAGTATTCTAGTCGTACTCGCTGCGTACGTGTTGCACTTCTCGCAATCCATTTGCTCAATAGTACGCTGTGCGCGCTACCGCACATTTGGTTGCGCTCGCTCCGCACTCGACTATTCAGCGCCGCAGGCAAGAGACCATCCGGTGCGCGCACTGAGAAAATCCGCACTGGGAAAACTTAGCCCGGCTGGTCGTCCGCAGATTCACTTCGTCCGCGATCCAAGTCTTCCCGATGCGGCGCTGCTCATACGCGCTCGACGATCAGCGCGATGCCTTGTCCCACGCCGATGCACATCGTGCATAGCGCATAGCGGCCGTTGATTCTGTGCAACTGATTTATTGCGGTCGTCACCAGGCGCGCGCCCGATGCGCCCAGCGGATGTCCAAGTGCGATCGCACCGCCATTCGGATTGACGTGCGGCGCATCATCGGGCAGTTCCAGCGCCCGCGTGACAGCGAGGGCCTGCGCCGCGAACGCTTCGTTCAACTCGATCACGTCCATCTGCGACACGCGCAAGCCTGCGAATGCAAGCGCTTTGGTCGCCGCGGGAACCGGCCCGAAGCCCATTATTCGCGGCGCGACGCCGGCGGTTGCCATGCCGACGATTCGCGCACGCGGGGTAAGCCCGAAGCGGCCTGCGCTCACCTCGTCGGCAATCAGCAGCGCGCAACTGCCATCGTTTATACCGCTCGCGTTGCCGGCCGTCACCGTGCCGGCTTCCTTGACGATACCGGGGAGCTTCGCCAGTCCTTCCGCGGTCGTATCGGCACGCGGATGCTCGTCGACGGAGAACAATTTCGCTTCGCCGCGCTTTTGCGCAACCGCGACCGGGATGATTTCAGTCTGAAAGAAACCGGCCTGCTGCGCTTTCGCGCAACGCTGCTGGCTGCGCAACGCAAATGCGTCTTGATCCTGGCGCGCGATCTTGAATTCCGCGGCGACGTTCTCCGCCGTTTCCGGCATCGTGTCCACACCATACTGACGTTTCATTAGCGGATTGATGAAGCGCCAACCCAGCGTGGTGTCCTCGAGCTTGGCGGTGCGCGCAAACGCCGCGTCCGCCTTGCCCATCACAAAGGGTGCGCGCGTCATGCTCTCGACGCCGCCCGCAATAGCGAGACTGATCTCCCCGGCTTTGATCGCGCGCGCGATCGAGCCGATCGCATCCATGCCGGATCCGCACAGTCGGTTGACTGTCGCCGCCGGTACTGCGTCTGGAATGCCGGCCAGCAAAAGCGCCATGCGCGCCACGTTGCGATTGTCTTCGCCGGCCTGATTGGCGCAACCGAGGATCACTTCATCCAGCATGTTCCAATCGACGCCGCGATTGCGCTCGACCAGCGCCAGCAAAGGCAACGCGGCCAAATCGTCGGGGCGAACTGAGGCGAGCGCGCCGCCGTAACGACCGATCGGTGTACGCACTGCATCGCAGATAAACGCATTGCGCATAAGTTATCTCCATCTCGAGTATCAGATTCAAGTTTTGCGGTTTTCACGCGGGCTCGTCACTCGCTGGTAAGTCCATTGTCGAGGCCGAGCTCATCTCGCCCACTGCGGCTCGTATCCAGCCCGGGCTCATCTCCCCGATCGGGGCTGATCTTCCCAACCCGGACTCATCCCCCGACCCGGGCTATCATCTTGCCAGCTTGCCACGCCTGGCTATCATCTCGCTAGGCACGTCGGGCTATCATCTTGCCAAATACTTGGAATCGGCACACATGAAGTCGAGCTACGCGAGCGTCGAGGCTTATCGAACCAAGGATGGCTCGGAGATTCGCGAATTGATGCATCCTCAGCAGCACGGCAATCGCGCGCAAAGTCTGGCGGAAGCGATCGTATTACCGGGTCAGCAAACGGCGCTGCATCAGCATGCCCGCACCGAGGAGATCTATCACATCACCGCAGGCCGCGGCGTGATGACGCTCGGCGATCAGCGATTTCGCGTCGCTGCCGGCGATACGATCTGCATCGCGCCGGGCACGCCGCACTGTTTGTCGAACTCATCGGACGAGTCGCTCAAGCTGCTGTGCTGCTGCTCCCCGGCGTACTCGCATGCGGACACCATCTTGCTTCCGGCAGATGCAAGCTAGCGTGCGCATACGCATCATCGTTTGCGCAGTACTGGCCTGGATCGCCACCGTCGGCGCCGGCGATTGCAGTTATCGCAATCCGGTCGTCCCCGGCGAATTTCCGGACCCGTCGGTAATCCGCGTTGGCAAAGACTATTACGCCGCCGCTACAGCCGGCGCATGGGCGCCGCTGTTTTCCATTGCGCACTCCACCGATCTCGTGCACTGGCGCTTCGTCGGCGCCGTGTTTGACGAGCAGCCGGCCTGGTCGGTGTCGAACTACTGGGCGCCCGAGCTCGTGCAATATCGTGATAGGACTTACGTCTACTACACTGCGCGCAACAAAGACGGGCTGCTGTGCGTAGCCGCAGCAAGCGCCGATAAACCCACCGGCCCCTACGCGGATCACGGTCCGCTCGTCTGCCAGGTCGATGGGTCCATCGACGCTGCGCATTTCGTTGATACCGATGGCCAACGCTACTTGATCTGGAAAGAGGACGGCAACAGTCGCAGAGTGCCAACGCCGATCTGGATTCAGCCGCTCGCGGAAGACGGCTTCACCTTGCTCGGCGCGCCGAGCAAGATGATTCGCAACGATCGTCCGTGGGAAGCCAAGGTCGTCGAAGGCTCGTATCTAATGGCCCGAAACGGCTGGTATTACTTGTTCTATTCCGGCGGCAACTGTTGCGACGAGCTGTGCAACTACGCGCTCGGCGTCGCACGCTCTCGCTCGTTGCAGGGTCCGTGGCACAAGCATCCCGATAATCCGATACTCGCCGGTACCGAAGAATGGCGCTGTCCCGGTCACGGCACTATCGTTGAGGCCGCGGATGGCCGTACGTTTCTGCTCTACCACGGCTTTACCGCGCGCGATTTTCTCAAGCTTGGACGCTACGGTCTGCTCGATGAGGTGGTGTGGCCGACGAACGGCTGGCCCGCGATTAATTCCGCACAGGGGCCGAGCGTGCTGGCTGAAGGTCCCGAAATCGAGGTCGCGGATGCGACAGCTACGCCGGCGAACGATGACTTCGGCGACAGCGTATTGCCGCCGCTCTGGCAGTGGCCTATCGGTCAACGGCCGCACGTGCGGGTCGGTGCGTCGACCGATGGATGGCTGGAATTGCAAGTGCCAAGCGGCGCCCTGCGCGATGAGGCGATTCTCGCTCAGCGTGCACCGCCCGGGCGCTATGCGGTGAGCACCCTCGTCGACATAGCGCAACTGCACGACGGTGAGAGTGCGGGTCTGGGTGCGTACGCAAACGCGCAGCAACTGGTCGCACTGACCGCCGCCGACGGCGCGTTGACGTTGTGGTCGCGCGAAGGCGGCCGCGAGCTCGTGCTCGCCCGCGTTGCGATTGCCGGTGCGAAGCAAGTGTATCTGCGCATGATTCGAACGTCGGAGGCGGGATACCGGTTCGCCTACAAAATCGCGGCTGAGAAATGGCGCACAGTCGTCACGCTGTCGGGGACCGACGCCGTGCACAAGCCAGCGTCCAATCCGACGCGGATAGTTGTGCTGACGCGCGGCCCGGTCGGGGCGACCGGGCGTTTCAACTATGTGCGTCTCGAGCGCTGGTGAGCGCGGCTGACCGAGCTGCTGGATTTAGTGCGGTACAGGCGCCACGGCGCCGGGATTACATGAACGGGTCGGCGAGCCAGGACTGATGCCAGGCAGTAAGTGCGTCGGCTGCCATCGGACGGCCGATCAAATAGCCCTGCGCCATGTCGCAGCCGAGCTCGTTGACCAGGTCCCATTCTTCGCGATTTTCCACACCCTCGGCGACCGAGCGCAAACCGAGCTGGCGCGCGGTTTCCAAACCTTGTACGAGTGCCGCGCGCAGCGGCGCTCGTCGTGCTGCGCCGGATAGAATTTTGCGGTCGATTTTCAGCTCGCTGGCGGCAACGCGCTTGAGCTGCTCGCGCGTGCAGTCGCCGGTGCCGTAGTCGTCGATCGCCAAGCCGAAGCCCCGCAAACGCAGTTGCGCGAGACTGTCCAGCGCCTCGTGCACATCATGCGCGATCGCAGATTCCGAAACTTCGATGATGATTTTTTCGTTCTCGATGCCATGCTCGATGGCTTTGGCTTCGACGCGGTCGGGAAAGCCGGGATCGAGCAGCATGTCGGGCGACAGATTGACCGATATTTCCAGCTCCAACCCCTGATTGCGCCATTTGCGGCACTGCCCGATCGATTTTTCCAGCATGATCGCGGTGAGATCGTCGAATAGAAAATTGTCGGCGGCCAGATGCAGAAACGATCCCGCGGCGAGCATGCCGTACTCGGGATGCTTCCAGCGCATCAGCGCTTCAACGCCGACCAGCTTGAGGCCCTGCAAGGCGACTTTGGGTTGGAAATGCGGCAGAAATTCGTCTTGCGCAATTCCGTTCCAAACGTCCTGAAGCTCGAGTTGGAGGGGCTGTTGCTGCACGTTGTTGGCCCCGGGCGCGGCTGCGAGGTTGCTCGACATCGGTATTTTCCAAAGTGGGCAAGCATCGCCCTTGCAGCCCATTTCGTCCGATTTCGACGAGACTTGAGAAAAACTCCTGAATACGAGAGCGATTCGCCGTTCGGAAAAGCAAATCTGCCAGGCGGTAGAATCGTCCAACCAATCGAGGAAATCACATCATGCAGCCACTCGCGGGCATCCGCGTTCTCGACTTCAGCACGCTTCTGCCCGGTCCGATGGCGACACTCATGCTTGCCGAGGCCGGCGCAGAAGTCATCAAGATCGAGCGCCCGCAAAACGGCGAAGAGTTACGCAGCTATCGTCCGCGCTTCAGCGACACCAGCGTTGCGTTCGCGATGCTCAACCGCGGCAAGCGCAGCATCGCAATCGATTTGAAAGCGGCCGACACGCAGAAATTGCTGCGACCGCTGATCGAATCCGCAGACGTCGTCGTCGAGCAATTTCGCCCCGGCGTGATGACGCGCCTGGGCCTCGACTACGAAGCCGTCTCGGCAATCAATCCGCGCATCATTTACTGCGCCATTACGGGCTATGGGCAACGCGGTCCGAAGGCGCAAGTTGCCGCACACGATTTGAACTACCAGGCCGACGCGGGCTTGCTATCCATTGCGTCCGGCGCGGACGCAACGCCGGTCGTGCCGAATGCGCTGCTCGCCGACATCGCCGGTGGCGCCTACCCTGCGGTCATCAACATTTTGCTGGCGCTGCGCAGTCGTGATCAAACCGGGCATGGTTGCAAGCTGGACGTGGCGATGACCGACGGCCTGCTGCCGTTTGCATATTGGGGCATCGGCAATGGCGTCGCGACCGGCAACTGGCCACGGCCCGGCGCCGAGTTGTTGTCGGGTGGCAGTCCACGCTATCAAATTTATCGCACGAAGGACGGTCACTTTCTGGCTGCCGCGCCGTTGGAAGATCGCTTCTGGGCTGCGTTCTGCGACGCGATCGAGCTGCCTGCAGCGATCCGCGATGACCGCCCTGATCCTGCGGCGACGCGCGTAGCCGTCGCAAAGCGCATCGAACAGCGCAGCGCAGCGGACTGGCTCGCTCGCTTCGCAGGCAAAGATGTGTGCTGCAATTTGATTCGCACCTTGCGAGCTGCAGTCGACGATCCGCAATTTCGCGAACGCGGATTGTTCTCGCACAGCGTCGTTTCTGCGGAAGATGCGCTGCCGGCGGTGTGCGTGCCGATCGATCCGAGCTTTCGCGGATCGGCATCGGAATTGCGCTATCCACAACTCGGCGATGCAAACCAGCTGCTGGACGCAGCGTCGTAGCCGGGTCGAGACTCAGCTGCGGCCCGACGCCAATGTGCGAAACTGTCCGGCGAATTTGCGCAAGCGGGTCACTGCTGTCGCGCGCTGCTCGCGCGACAGTGTGCGATCGATGTCGAGCACCATCTGCGTAATTTCTGCTTCGTAGCGAGCGACGCTTTTCCGGTACCCATCGCTGGCGCCTTCGCGTCGAAAAAACAGTAGACGCGCAATCGCAGTCTGCAGCGTGAGCGGGTCGTGCTGCTCGCTCACCAGCTTGAGAAACTGCGCCTGCCGGCGGCGGCGTTCCACCAGACGCATTTCCGGAAACTCCGGCGTCGCGGGTGCCACCGTTGCGATTCGCTGCCGCTGCTGCGGCGTCAACTCGCCGACCCACTTCTGCACTTGATCGGTCAGCCATTCGGTGCGCTGACGCTCGCGTTTTTTTGGATCGAGATCGATCTGCGACTTGGCGAATCGGCTGTTTTCGCGCGCCAGGTTGTCGGCGATCTGCACGATTTGATTCGGCTTGAGTGTAACCAGCACCGGCGACAGCTCATTCGACAACTGCTCGCTCGTCACCTCCCAGCGCTCGTTCACGCTGTTCATGAACCATGTCACGTCGGCGCGCGTCAGGCCTTGCTGCATACGGTCGGCGGCGCGGTCGAGCAGCGTCGCATACTGCGGCAGCTCGTGCGTGCGATGCCACGCATGCAACTCTTCGAACTTGGCGCGTAGCGCTTCTTCTTGTTTCGCATCGAGATCGACGTATTTCGTCGCCATGCGCTCCATCCACCAATCCGCATGCTCGTACGCGAGATTGACTGCGGCGCACGATGTGAGGACGATGACCGCCGCAACCGCCGGCAGGTAACGCCGGGCAAATGCCTTGCACGATTTGTATGGCAAGCTCATGGTTGCATCGAACTAATATGAACGTTTAGCAGTTTCGTATTCCATTTCAGGGAGGACCGCCTTGTCCGATATTGCACTGCGATTAATGTCTGCCGCGAGCGCCCGTCGCCGCTTTCTGCAACAACTTTCCGCGCTCGGGGTCGCTGCCGCAGCCGCGGACAAACTTGCCGCCGCCGGCATCGTCAATCCGCCTGCGCTTCTCGAAATCGAACAAGGCCACTATAAATTTCTGCCGTCGGGCCAAGTCTTTTGCGGCGGCGTCCTGCCGCTGGAGGGATACGAAGTCATTCATGCCCTCCTCCTTCCCGGCGTTGCGCTGACGCAGGCATACGGGTTTGTCGAACGCTATTTGCAAGAACAGAAATTACCGATTCAAGCACTGTGCGGCATGGAGCTTCGCGTACCGGCGCAGATGAGTTTCGACGCGTTTCGCACCTTCAATGTTCCCTATGTCGAGCAATTATCCAAATGGGATCTCACTGTCGGCAACTACAGCGCCGTGTGCAGAACCAATGTAGCGTCGGGTCTCGATGCGCCCGCCCTACCCAGTCTGCATGCGTTCAGCTATGTGGCCGCATCGACCCGGAAAGGTTCCACGTTCTGCATATCGGGCACCGCCGATATCGATGCCAAGGGCAAGATCGTCGCGGCTGGCGATCTCAGCGCCGAAGGCATGAAAAAGAAGCTCGACTATGTCATTCAGATCATCGCCAGCCGCATGGAGGAACTGGAGCTAAAGCTCGGCGATGCGAACCAGGTCGATCTGCACGCGGTGGCGGATCTGCGCAATCTCTGGGGCACAACGATTCTGCCGAAGCTCGGCACCGCAGCGGCGGCCGGCGTGCGCTACCACTACACACGTCCGCCGATCCTTGGCGCAGAGGTCGAGCTCGAAGTGCGCAGAGTCGCGCAGGAGATTGTGATTCAGGCGTGATCGATAGCTGCGCATCGCGGCCACTCTCAGTTGCAGACCATGCGCCAGCGATCGCTTCGCTTTGAAAACGACTGCGGAAGGCGAGGATTCCATCGCGAAGCTCGATCGCTGTTGCGTGACGCATCGTGCGCTCTTTGCGCGAGGATAATATTCCGCGCGTCGCCTCACGCCGTGGTTGCTTTTCTCGTCTTCGGCGGCGTGCGGGGCGCGCGCAACTTGGGCGCACTCAGCCACGGAAACGCGTCGGCAAACTCCATGATTTCGCCCGCGCGATCGGCTGCGTAACCTGGCAGCCGCGCCACGCGCTGCTTGAATTCCGGCCCCTGCAATAGACGCAGCAACTCGCCAACGCCGGGCAGCTCGAGCGTCTCGCGATGGCAGATGAAAAAATAGCGCTCTGCCGCCACCGGTATGAAATCCAGTTTGAACTCCCGCGCCGGCGGTTCTACGCCGACGCCCACATCCGCCATGCCGCTCGCGACATACGCAGCAACCGCCGCATGGGTGAATTCTTCGTTGGCATAGCCTTCGATCGTCGATTTGTCGATGCCCAGCTCTTCGATCAACGCGTCGAATAGCAAGCGTGTGCCGGAACCGCGCTGACGATTGACGAAGCGCACGCCCTTGCGGGCAACGTCGCGAAGCGCCGAGATCTTCTTCGGATTACCCGGCGCCAGATACAAACCCTGCTGCCGCCGTACCAGATAGATCAGCGTCTGCGTACTCGGGTCGAGCCAAGGGGCATACAGCTCGACCGCGCGCGCACCGAACGCACCTTCCGGCACGTGAAAGCCAGCGAAGTCGCAAGCCGATCGGGCCAGCGAAGCGAGCGCGTCCGCCGCCGGCA
>JBBRGM010000135.1:0-9947 GCA_038240725.1 Burkholderiales bacterium
TGCAAACGTACCGGCATGCTGGGCGTCGCAGTCGCAACCGCGGTACCTGCTGTGGGCAGTATGTGTCCGTATGCGAAGTCAGGCGTCGGCGCGGTGTCCACGCAATCCTGGGTGAATCCCTATCTTGCTATCGATGCGCTCAGCGCGATGTACGCCGGTGAGTCCGGTCCGCAGGCGCTCGACAGGGTCATGCAGAAAGATGCCGGAAGGGACGTGCGCCAGATCGGCGTTATCGATGCGCAGGGCCGCAGCGCGGCGTGGTCGGGCGCGGCGTGCACCGACTGGTTTGGGCAGATCGTCGAGCCGCACTTCGCCGTGCAAGGCAACATGCTGGTCGGCGAAGCGACCATTACTGCGATGGCAAATGTGTTTCGCACGAGCGAAGCGCTCGATCTCGTCGATCGCCTGATGCTCGCGCTGGAAGCGGGCGATGCGGCGGGCGGCGACAAGCGCGGCCGACAATCGGCCGCGATCAAAGTCCATCACCTGGAAGATTATCCGCTGCTCGATCTGCGCGTCGATGAGCATTCGGATCCGGTAGGCGAATTGCGCCGCGTGCTGACGATCGCGAAGCTGCAGCTGCTGCCGTTCGTGCAAGGCATGCCGTGCAGGGGCGGGCCGGGCGCACCGGCGCCGGACGAAGTCGTCAAGTTGCTCGCGTTGGCGCCGCCCGATCGGCCCGGCGGCGGTGGCTCGGCGCCGTGAACAGCGCCGAGTAAGCTTTGACTTGCCGACGGTCTCCGCCAAACTTCGGCAGCTACATCCCGAAGATCACGACAGTCGCGCTGCCGGTAAGCGGAATCGAACCGCCGCTGTTTCCCGATGCAACCGCGATGTACTGCTTGCCTTTGCTTTCGTAGGTTACGACGCCCCCGGCAATCGGGCCGCCGGTGTTGAATCGGTAGATCACCGCGCCGGTCTTCGCGTTCATCACCATGAAGTCGCCATTGAGATCGCCGGTGAACAACACGCCGCCCTCGGTTGGTGTGATGGCGGCATACATCGGCGTCGGCGATTTGACGCGCCACTTCATCTTGCCGGTTTTCGAATCGATCGCGTTGGTCCAGCCGCTCCATTTTTCGATCGGGTCGTTGGTGCCCCACGCGTTAGAAAGACCGGTATATGGCACCGTTGCCTGCCAAACCGGCTTCTCGCCAAGCTTGAACACCGTGCACCAGTCGATCGCGTTGATGTAGAGCAGATTGGTTTTCGGGCTGAACGCGGCGCCGTTCCATTGCACGCCTGCAACCGGGCACACGCGCACCCCCGCAGGCGTCAGCGGCACATCTTGATTGAGAGTAGTCGTTACCGGCAGCTTGTACATCAGCTTGCCGTCGGCTCGATTGAGAACGTGCAGCACGCCGTCCTTGCCGGCGGTCGCCACCATCGATTTGCCGTTCGCGTCGAATAGCGAAACCACCGTAGTGTCGTAATCGTGATCGTCACTCGGACGCAGCTGATGCCACCATTTGAGCTTGCCGGTGCGTGCTTCCAGCGCGACCAGCGAGCTGGTAAATAGATTTGCCCCCGGACGCATATCGCTGTGATAGTCCGGTCCGGCATTGCCGACTGGAACGAACAGCGTTTCGGTCGCGCGATCGAATGCATATGCGGTCCACGCGGCGCCGCCGCCGTGCAACGCGGAACTCGGGATTTCCCAGGTTTCCGCACCGGTCTGGTTGCCGGTCGGGCGCGTGTCGAACTGCCAGATCTTCTCGCCGTCGGCCAGGCGAAACGCCATTACGGCACCCTGAATGCCCCAGTCGCCGCCCGCATTGCCGACGAACACCATATCGTTCCAGATGGTCGGCGCGGCACCGACGCCGGCGCCAACGGTTGGATCGGCGATCTGCCGCTGCCACAACATCGCGCCGGTCTTCGCGTCGAGCGCGTAGAGAAACCCGTCTTGCGTGCCGCGTACGACGCGCCCGCTGCCGATGGCGACGCCGCTGTTGGTCGCATTCATCTCGGCGCCTTGCGCGAGGTGCTGATCGCTCCACAGCTTTTTGCATGTGTATGCATCGATCGCGTACGTGCCCAAATGCGTGGTCGCGTAAAGGATGCCGTCGTAGACCACTAGACCCGAGTGGAACGTGCCCAATTCGCCGAGCTGAAACATGCATACCGGCCGCAGCCTGGGTGCGTTCGCGACGTTGATTTTCTCGAGCTTGGAAAAGCGCTCGGCGCGGTAGCTCTTGTTGTACATCAGCCAATTTTTCGTATCGCCGTCGGCGGCGTCGAGCTCCGCCTGCGTCGGCTTCGATGTACTGGGTTGTTTCACCGGACCGATCAGCTCACCGAGCTTGACCGGCGGACCCGCAGCCGCGGCGGTGGGCGTCGACGTTTCGGCGAGCGTGAGCACACGATTCATCGGCGTTTCGGGCGTGAGCTTGTCGCCGCCGCCGGGCAAGCCGTTTTGCGCGAGCACGAAGGCGACGACGTCTGCGTATTCCTGCGGCTGCAGTGAATCGGGATTGCCGAGCGGCATTTGCTTATGAACGTAGGTGTAGAAGTCGCTCAGCGGCTTGCCGTTCCATTGCAGGCTGAACGTGCGTCCCTTCAGCGCCGGGGCGCCGGTACCTTCCAGTTGCGCGCCGTGACAGGTCGAACACTTGGTTCCGTATTGCAAGCGGCCGCTCTGCACCTGATCGTCGCTGTACCAGCCGGTGCCGTCCGCGGCGGCGTCGCCAAGCATTGCCAGCGAGAGCATCGCAAAAAGAATCGCGGCGATACGATGCGTGCCGACGATCGAACAGGCTGTGCGTTTCACGAGACCTCCTGGCACATGGAAAGATCCAGTGTACCAACGATGCTCAGAACAAGATGCCCAGCGATGCCCAGAACAAGATGCTCAGACCAACACGAATAGCGTTTGCGCAATGGCTCTCGTACCAGCCGCGGGCGGTGTCGGCGCCCAGCATTTCGTCGTACACATCGATGCGCCGATCGCGCAGCACCTGATTGAACTCGCTGAGATTGCGTTTGCGGCGTGCATCGGAAAGATTGACGTCAGCAATGATCGTTTCTTCGCGGTCGGAGCTCGCCGGCCCCGCGAGCGGCCAGCCCGCTTGGCTGACGATGATGCTATTGCCGAGAAACGGTTGGCCGCGTTCGACGCCGATGCGGTCGGCTGCGGCGACGAACATCGAATTCGAATGCGCGCCGCTCATCGCAAGCAGGTTCGCCATTACCGGTAGATGCGTCGGCTGCTGCGGCATCGGCACCCAGTTGGTCGGCACGCACAGCAGATCGGCGCCTTGCAGCGCTGCCAGTCGGAAAATTTCCGGAAACCAGATGTCGTAGCAGATCGCTACCGCGATGCGGCCCGCGCCGATGCGGAACACCGGCATGCCGAGATTGCCGGGCTCGAAAAACAGATTCTCCGCGCCCCACAAATGATTCTTGCGATAGGTGCCGAGGTAGCCTTGTGGGCCCACGACGACAGCGCTGTTGTACAGCGAGTCGCCGTCGCGTTCGGTGATCCCGGCGACGATCACGAGACGGTGCTTCGCTGCGGCTTCCATCCATGCTCTGGTCGTCGGCCCCGCGGGAATCGCTTCAGCAAGCGAGAATGCTTCCTGGCGAGTCGCAAACACGTATCCCGAGTTGCACAACTCGGGCAGCACGACCAGCTCTGCGCCTTGCGCGGCGGCCTGCGCGATCAGCTCGAGACTGCGTGCGACGTTGCGCTCGACCTCGCCGACATGCGGCTCCATTTGCAAACATGCGATGCGCAGTCGGCTCTCCAGCAGTGTGTCCACGTCCAATCTCCGTTATCGGTACAAATTTCACGGCTATAGCGATGGCAGCCGATGGATCCAGTCGTGCCTGCGCTCATATGCGTGCGCGGCGCGCAGGACGGTAGCCTCGTCGAACGGTCGTCCCGCAAGCTGTAGCCCGATCGGCAGGCCGTCGCTGTCGAAACCGCAGGGAATCGAGATCGCGGGCAGTCCCGTCAGATTGTACGGATAGGTGAAGCGCCACGATGCGGCGAGCACGCTTTCCTGCTCGCCACCGACAGCGACGGTCCACTCGCCGCTTTTCCACGCGGTAATCGGCGTGGTCGGCCCGATGATCACGTCGACGGTCGCGAAGATCTTGCTGAACTCTTCCATCAGCACGGTGCGGTACTGCTCGGCTTTCAGATAATCCGAAGCGGTCACCAATCGGCCGACCTCGACGAGCGTGCGCACGTCGGGCTGAAAATGTTTCGTGCGACCCGCGCGCAACGATGCGTCGTGATACGCGGTGGAGGAAGCGAGCTCGATCGCAAAGATGGCGCCCAGGCCGTATTCGAGGAGCGGGATTTTGAACTCGCGCACGCTCGCGCCCTGCGATGCGAAGTCGTCGATCGCAAGTTCGACCGCGGCTTCGACGTCGGCTTGGTTGCGCTCGAAGAAATGGTTACGGCAGACGCCGATCCGCAAATTTTTCACGGGCTGCTCGAGTGCTTTCGCGTAGTCGGGCACCGGTTGCGCCTGGCACGCAGGATCGGCCGGATCGTATCCCGCCAACACATTGAGCATCAGCGCGGCATCGGTAACGGTGCGCGCGAGCGGGCCCGCATGATCGAGCGACCAGCTGTGCGGCACGACGCCGTCGCGGCTGACGCGGCCGAACGTCGGCTTGAGACCGACCACATTGCAGACACTCGCCGGCATGCGGATCGAGCCGCCGGTGTCGGATCCCAGCGCGCCTGCGCACAGGCCGGCTGCCAATGCTGCCGCCGAGCCGCCGCTCGATCCGGACGGAACGCGCGTCAGATCCCACGGATTGCGCACCGGCGGTGTAACGTTGCCCCAGGCGAATTCGTGCGTGCGCGTTTTGCCGATCAGCACTGCACCGGCCTCGCGCAGACGCGCTGTCGCGGCGGAATCGCGTAATGGAAACGAGATTCCAGGCGCAACGGTGCCGACGGTCGTCGGCATGTCCTGCGTCAGATAGTTGTCTTTGACCGCGATCGGTATCCCGTGCAGCGGGCCGCGCCAATTGCCGTCAGCGATTTCCTTCTGGGCAGCTCTTGCGTGCGCGACAGCATTCGCAGAAATGTGGATGAAGCTGTGCAGCTTGGTGTCCAGCGAGCCGATGCGGGACAACGCGGATTCCGCGAGCTCCACCGGCGAGACCTTGCCGGCGCGAATGCGCGGCGCCAGCCATTCGATCGGTTGCGACCACAGCGGACGGCTCATTTCTTGGCGGTCCTGCGGTAGACCGCGAGCGGCTCAAAGATGACGGCGGGTTGCACGTCGGTCAGATCCAGCTCACGCAGCTTGGCAATTTCGGCCCAGATCGCGCGAAAGCTCGCGAGATTCTCGGTTAGGCGCTCCGGCGAAACATAGACGCCGAATAATTCATCATAGGGATCGAACGCCGGTTCGATCGGCGAGATGGCCATCGAGCTCTCCTTCGCTTGGCTCATTGATTGGTACGATGCGGGCGCCGAGGCGGCGTATCCGGCGCTGTTTTGACCGGCGGCACGATGCCGGAGACGTCGGTTTTCACGGCCACCGAATCGATCTTCCAGGCACCCTGTTCTATGCGATAGACGATGATCGTATAGCGCGTAGCATCGGTCGACTGCCGCCATCGATACAGTGCGCGTGCGGCGTCGCGGCTGGCATCCATTCTGACGAACGGCAGACCCGAAAGCGGCGGCAGCATGCGCGCAAAGATCGGCAGCAACTGCGGCGTGAGATACGGTGGCCGCGCCTTGGAGGCTTCGGTGCGCAACGTCCAGTAAGTCTCCAGATCGCCTTTTTCCGCGACTTCCATCGACCGCTGATAGAGCGCTTCGAGTCTTTGCACGAGCGGATCGGATTGCGTGACGATTTGTCTCGGGCGCTCCGCATGTGCAGGCGTGATCAGCAGAATCAACGACAGCATGCGCAAGCAGCGCCGGATCTGCGCCACTGCGGGCTGCAACCATTGGCGGCGCGATCGTTGAATCCCCAGTGCTCGTGCGCAGTGCGATCGCAGCGCCATCGCTTGCGGCTGGGCCGTATTCAGTGCGCGGCCATTAGCCGGTCGTGCCATACGACCCTATCGCCCATCGTCGTTCTCGAGGTTGTACTCAATCACCTTTTTATCCTGCACGTAGGGCTTAGATGCGGCATCGAACTGGCGGAAGTGACTCGACTTGACGTGTTCGCCGAACGCTGCCTTATCCTTGTAGATCTCGTACAGAAAAACGCGATCGCGCGAATCCTTTGCAACGACGACGTCGAAGCGATCGCAACCGGGCTCTGCCGTGCGCGACTGGTTCGCGTTTTCGACGATAAGCGGCAAGAACTTCTCGAGCGTGCCTACGTGAAGCGCGAAATCGACGGTGATGACGAAGCGTCCCATTGGCGGTTTTCCTTATGTCGTTGCAGTGGTCGAACGATCAGGCGTCAGTATACTTTCGCGCGCGAGCCTTGGTGGTATCAGGGTCGGTGGTGTCGCCGTCGGTGGTGTCGCTATCGCAGCGACGCGCCAGGCGAGTACGCATACTCGATACGTGCGCGAAATTCCGGCGCAGTGCGCTGAGCGAACCGGGGCGGGACTTTTTCCGCGCTTGCGTGGTATAGTCCGGCCCGGAGCATTCACCGTCGCTTCATCCGGTTGCGGCGCTAGCTTCTTCGCGGTCATCCCCGTCCTCGAATTCTTCAAATTGCTTGTTGCATCTGCCTGAACCGGTTCTCAAGGACGCACCCGTCCAAAAGCAGGCCGTGCTCAGGAGATTTCCATTACTTCATTTACAAATCTTGGCCTGTCGGCCGAGTTGCAGCGTGCTGTAGCCGATGAAGGCTACACGGAAGCAACCCCCATTCAACTCCAGGCGATTCCGCTCGTTCTGCAAGGCGGCGATCTGCTCGCAGCCGCCCAAACCGGCACCGGCAAAACTGCCGGCTTCACGTTGCCGCTGCTGCAGCGTCTCGCAGGTCCTGTCGGCAGCATACCGCGCGCACTGATCCTCACACCAACGCGCGAGCTGGCAGCACAAGTCGAAGAAAGCGTACGCACCTACGGCAAGCATTTGAAGTTGCGCAGCGTGGTGGTGTACGGCGGCGTCGGCTTCGACCCGCAGGCAAAGGCGCTCAAGAAGGGCATCGATATTCTGGTTGCCACACCGGGCCGTCTGCTTGATCACGTGCAGCAACGCACGGTGGATTTATCCGGCGTCGAAGTGCTCGTGCTCGATGAAGCCGATCGCATGCTCGACCTCGGTTTCATCCGCGACATTCAACGCATTCTGGCGCTGCTGCCGAAGCAGCGCCAAAACCTGCTGTTCTCGGCGACGTTCACACCTGAAATTCGCGAGCTTGCGGGTTCGTTTCTGCACAACCCGGCCACAATCGAAGTGGTCTCGAAAAACGGGCCGACCGAGTTGGTCGCGCAGGTTGTACATCCGGTCGATCAGGGACGCAAGCGCGAGCTGCTCGCGCATCTGATCAGCGAAGGCAACTGGAAGCAGGTGCTGGTCTTTACGCGAACCAAGCACGGCGCCAATCGACTGGCCGAGCAATTGACCAAAGGCGGGATCGCGGCTGAAGCGATTCACGGCAACAAGAGCCAGTCGCGCCGCACGCGCAGCCTCGGCGATTTCAAACGCGGCGAGTTGCGTGTCCTGGTTGCCACGGACATCGCAGCGCGCGGTCTCGATATCGATCAACTTCCGCACGTGGTTAATTTCGATCTGCCGCACGTGCCGGAAGATTACGTTCATCGCATCGGCCGCACCGGCCGGGCAGGCACGCCCGGCGAAGCCGTGTCGCTGGTCGGCGCAGAGGAAGGCAGTCTCATGGCCGGCATCGAGAGGCTGATGAAGCGTCGGGTGGAACGCAGAATCATTGTCGGCTTCGAGCCCGGCAGTCCGGGCGTGCCGAGCGAATTGGACGACGAGCAGCCGCGACCGCGGCAACCGCGCGGCCGTCCGGGCAACGGGCGTGCTCGCTCCGATGGCGTCGGCGGCAGACCGGTTGCGCCCGTAGGCCGCTCGAGTAACCGCGCAGGCGGACCGGGTGCGCGTGCAGGCTCGCCCGGAAATCGCACCAGCGATCATGGCAGCCGCAGCGATTCGTTCGGCAACCGTGGCGGGGGGCCAGGCAATCGCGCCGCTGGCCCCGGCGGTCGCAACAGCGAACCGGGCAATCGCAACGGCGCGCCGGGCAATCGCACCGGTGCGCCAGGTAATGGTACTGGCGGCCCGGGAAATCGTGCAGGTGGCCCAGGCAATCGTGCCGGCGGACCGGGGAACCGAGCCGCCGCGCCAGGTGGTCGTCCAAGCGCAGCGGGCAATCGTCCGGGTGCCAATAGCAGTCGGTTCGCACCAGACAACAATCGCCCACCACGATCGGGCAGTCGACCGGCGCCCTCCGCGAGGCGGCCGGGCGGTCCTGGACAACCGCCATTCCATCAAACGCTGCAGCCCGACATCGAACGCTCGGGAAACATGCTTCGCAACGATGACCTCGCGGATATCCCGGATGACATCGGCAACCGCGCGCCACCGGCTGATACGCGTCCGGCACAAGGGCTAGGCCAAGGACAAGGACGGCCTAGCAACCGCGGACAGGGCGGCGCACAAAGTGGGGCGCGCTCGACGACCAGTCGCTCGACATCCGGTCGCTCAACACCGGGTCGCTCCGGATGGTCAGGCGGCGGCGGCTCGCACGGCGGCAACGGACGCGGTCGTTGATGGTTCGCGCGCAGGCCCGAGGTCGCTGCAGCTTGGGCTTGCGCATTTTAGATTTGTCGCAACGTTGTACCTTCTTGAACACGAACTGCGGTCTTACTCAATCGAAAGGAGTTTCCCCATGAACATCTTCGTCGGCAACCTTGCACCTGAGGTGAGCGAAGACGCGCTCACAGAGACCTTTAAGGCCTTCGGCGAGGTCAAATCCGTACAGATCGTCCGTGAGTTGTTCAGCGGGGCATCGAAGGGCTTCGGCTTTATCGACATGCCCGGCAAAGCGCATTCGCTGGCAGCAATCGCGGCGCTCAACGGCAAGGATTTTCAAGGTCAGCCTTTGCGCGTGAACGAAGCGCGGCCACGACCGAGCGGTGGTGGCAGCCGGCGCCGTTAAGCGAGCGCGGCACCCCCAAAGCGGAGCGTTTTGCACTACGACGCATTCGATCTGAACTTGCATCCATGCAGCCCCTCGGGAACACAATTGCCGAGGGGCTTTTTGTTGCGCTGAAACGGCGCGCACGTTCGCGTGAGTTCCAGGCGATCGCGGCGTGTTCTTCTATAATGGCTCGCGCAAACTCGCAGTCTTATACAGTCGAGGCAACATCCTATGACTCCCAAGTTATGCGAATTACGCACGCTGGCGCAGTGTGTTGCGAATGGCGCAAAGCTTGCGATCCCGTCTCCCAACACCGGCGTTGCCATGGCCGCGACGCGCGAGCTGATCCGCTACGGCGTGCGCGATCTGCATCTGGTCTGCGTGCCGACCAGCGGGCTGCAAGCCGATGTCATGATCGGCGCGGGTGCGGTTGCAGCTGTGGAGACCTCGGCGATCAGCCTCGGCGAATTCGGCACCGGCCCGCGGTTTGCAGCGGCTGCACGCGAAGGTACCGTTCGTATTCTCGATGCTACGTGCGCGGCAATACACGCTGCCGTGCAGGCAGGACAGAAGGGCATTCCATTCATTCCCGTTCGCGGGCTGTTAGAAACCGATGTGCTGGCGAATCGGCCCGACTGGAAAACGATCGCTAATCCATTCGATCCGGACGATCCTATCGTCGTGCTGCCGGCGATCCGTCCCGATGTCACGTTATTTCATGCGCCGCTGGCCGATCGCTACGGGAATGTATTCATCGGTCGCTGGCGTGAGCTGCTCACGATGTCGCACGCGGCGCACGAAACCCTGGTGACGGTAGAGCGCATGACCGACGACAATCTGATGGACGATCCGAATCGCGCCCCTGCGGTGATTCCTTCGCTCTACATCACGCGTATCGCG
>JBBRGM010000136.1:0-9929 GCA_038240725.1 Burkholderiales bacterium
CATACCGGGTCATACGGCAGGACACATTGCTTATTATGGAGGAAAGGTTCTATTTTGTGGCGACACGCTGTTTGCGTGCGGCTGCGGCCGGGTGTTCGAAGGCACGTCGAAGCAGATGTGGCAGTCGTTATCGAAGATGGCATCGTTGCCGGACGATACCGCTGTCTATTGCGGCCATGAATACACGCTCGCCAATCTTCGCTTCGCGCTGGCGGTAGAACCCACCGCCGCGGAACTGCGTTCGTGGCTCGATGAAGCAAACGAGCAGCGCAAACAATCGCTGCCGACGCTGCCTTCCAGTATCGGACGCGAACGCCGCGCCAATCCGTTCTTGCGTGCCGATCAGCCGGCTGTCGCGCAAGCAGCATCGAAGCACGCCGAGCGGCCGTTGCGCGATCCCGTGGACGTGTTTGCAGTGCTTCGCGAGTGGAAGAATACGTTCTAGCCGCGCGCCCTGCGCGAACTTTGGCCGGATGGTGGCGTCCGACTAGCGGTAGAAAACGTTTAGATATTGCGTACATAGGTTCAAGCTCTGGCCCACAGAGTCGTATAGAGCATGGCGTGACGCTTGCATGACGGTGTTTTCACCGCGCCATCTGGTGCCTGTAAGATGCGCCTAACTTTAGGCATCCCCAATAACACCTTGACTCGATTCGACATATTTCGTTAGGATACGGTCGCTATGAGACATACGAGGCTTCGATGACGTTCAAATTCGCCCTGGCTGCAGTTGCAGTCCTACTGCCCTGCTGCTCGGCATTTGCCGCCGATACGACAGTCCCTTTCTCTTTCGCCGCCCCTCAGATAACACCGCAATCCACCCAACCGGATGCGCCAACGCGTAGATCAGCCGTTTCCGTGACGTTACCGGTGCCGTCGTCGAGCCAACCTCTAGCTACCGGTCCACAGTCTACGGCGCCCATCAGCCAGCCTACGGGAACTGCACCGCTCAACGCCGCACCGACCTATCAATCCGCTGCGGATAACCTGCCTGCCTCGCCGATTCGTTCGGACTCTGCTCCCGTAATTACGCGTGCGATCGCGCCGCCGAACGCTGCAACCGGCGGCCTCGATGGGCCGGACGCGCCGAAGTACAAAGACCTGTGGGAAAGAATGCGCGCAGGCTTTCGCATGGAGGAGCTCGAGAGCCCTCTGGTAGCTCGCCATGAGGCGTGGTATCTGAACCGGCCTGAATACGTTCAACGGATGATCGAGCGCAGCAGCCGCTATTTGTACTTCATCGTCGAAGAGTTGGAAAAGCGCGACATGCCGATGGAGATCGCGCTGCTGCCGATGATCGAGAGCGCGTTTAATCCACAGGCCTATTCTCCAATGCGGGCGGCTGGTATCTGGCAGTTCATTCCGTCGACGGGCAAGCGCTACGGCCTCACGCAAAACTTCTGGTACGACGGGCGTCGCGACGTGCCCGCCGCTACGCGCGCTGCACTCGACTACCTACAATTTCTACATGGCATGTTCGGTGATTGGCAGCTCGCGCTAGCAGCCTACAACTGGGGCGAGAACGCCGTTGCGCGCGCAGTTGCGAAGAATCGCGCGCATGGCAAGCCGACCGACTACGCGAGCCTGACGATGCCTAAGGAAACGCGCAACTATCTGCCAAAACTGCAGGCCGTCAAGAACATGATCGCAAATCCAAATCTGTTGAGCTTCGATCTGGATTCGGTGCCCAACCAGCCGTATTTCGCATTGGTCCGCGCGCCAGGGCATATCGACGTAGCAAAAGCTGCGCGCCTGGCTAACATGCCGGTCGAAGAGTTCCGCTCGCTCAATCCGGGTTTCAACCGCCCGGTGATCATCCAAGCGGCTGCACGTCAGATCGTCTTGCCGATCGATAAAGTCGACGGCTTTCACGCGAATCTCGAAAGCAACGAAGACCCGCTGGTAACGTGGCAGACCTACACGATGAGAAACGGCGAGACGCTGGAAAAGGTTGCGTCGAAATTTGGGACGACGGCTTATCGCTTGAAAGAAGTGAATGGCCTGAAGGGCAACAAACGCGTGCGCCCTGGGCAGATGTTAATCGTGCCGCTGGAAAGCGAGGACGTCAGCACGAATCTCGATGAAACATACGCCAGCAACGAATTTCAGGCGTCGCCCGATGAATCACGCAGCGCGCAAATGTATCGCGTGAAACTGGGCGATACGCTGTTCAGCGTAGCGCGTGCGCATCACACGACGGTGGCGCATTTGAAGACCGTCAATGCGTTGAAGAGCAACAATTTGAGCACCGGCCAGCGGCTGCTTATCTACGGCAACGGCAGGGCAATTAAGCGAGTCGCCATGCCGCATCGCCACCGTATCCGTCGCGTCAGTAACTAGCGCGCCCCCGCAGATAAACTTCTCGCCGTTACCGCGGCGCTTCCAGCGCTTCGACCACCTGCTCTTCCGCAATAGCCTTTCCGTATAGATAGCAACGCACACTGTGCGTTGTTTCTATTTGCGTGACCCCAGGGTAGCGCTCTTTGCAGATCGGCATGACGTGCGGACAACGCGGATGGAAATGGCAGCCTGACGGCGGATTGATCGGCGAGGGCAGTTCGCCTTTCAACCGTATCACTTCGTGTTTGCCTTCGCCGGCGATGACAGGGACGGCCGATAGCAGCGCCTGCGTATACGGGTGCTTCGGGTTCTGCAATACATCTTCGACCGTGCCTTTTTCGACGATTCGTCCCAGATACATCACTGCGACCTCGTGCGCGAGAAACTGCACGACCGAAATGTTGTGCGTGATAAATAAGTAGGCCAAACCTAGGCGGACCTGCAGATCCTTCAGCAAGTTCAGGATTTGCGCTTGCACCGAGACATCCAGCGCGCTGGTCGGCTCGTCGCAGATCAGCAGCTTCGGCTCGACAGCCAGCGCGCGGGCGATGGCGATTCGCTGGCGCTGGCCACCGGAAAATTCATGCGGGTAGCGATACTTCATATCCGGTGACAAGCCAACCTGGCGCAAAAGCTCGTCGACCCGCTTCTGACGTGCGTGGCTACTTGGGACGACCGTGAGCGCGGCCATCCCCTCTTCGATGATTTCCATCACCCGCATGCGTGGATTGAGCGAGCTGTAAGGGTCCTGGAAAACGATCTGGAAATCTTTTCGTAGCGGACGTAGATCGCGCGCGGCAAGGCCGACCAGATCCTGACCTTCGAAGCTCACCTGCCCGGCGGTCACCGGCAGCAATTGCAAGATGCCTTTGCCGACGGTCGTTTTGCCGCAACCGGACTCGCCGACCAGCGCGAGCGTTCGATGCGAATGGATGTCGAGCGAGACACCGTCGACTGCCTTTACATGCGCAACGACGCGCTGAAGAACGCCGCGTCGGAGCGGGAAATGGATTTTCAGGTCTCTGACCTGAAGTAAGGTCGAGCATTCGTCCGAGCCCTCCCCCATAGGAACAGCGGCCGCCGAATCTTGCGTGGCTGCCGCGCTCGCCATAGTCCTGCCGCTTTCCGGATCGTACAGATGACAACGAACGCCTTGCCCGTTGCCGATGTCGATCAACGCCGGCGCCTCGACGCGGCAGCGATCCCATGCGAACGAACAGCGATCGGCAAAACGACAGCCGACGAAATCTTGCGACAACGCAGGAACGCTGCCGGGAATAACTGCGAGCCGGCGATTGCGCCCCGCCGCTTCAGGCACGGCCTCGAACAGCTTTTTCGAATACGGATGCGCCGGATGCGCGAAGAATGCCGCGCGCGGTGCGATCTCGACGATCTCGCCTGCGTACATGACGGCGACGCGATCCGCCATTTCCGAAACCACGCCGAGGTCGTGCGTGATCAGAAAAATCGACATCGAAGACTTGCGCTGCATCTCGCGCAGCAGCGCGAGGACCTGCGCTTGAATCGTCACGTCGAGCGCCGTTGTGGGCTCGTCTGCAATCAAAAGCTCCGGTTTGCAGGCAAGCGCAATTGCAATCATAACGCGTTGCTTCATGCCTCCCGACATCTGGAACGGGAATTCGTGCACGCGGCGACCGGCATCGGGTATGCCGACCGAATCGAGGAGCTCAACCGAGCGCCGGCGCGCAGCAGCGCCGCGCAGCTCAGTGTGGATTTCGAGGACCTCGACGATTTGATCGCCCACCGTCATCACCGGATTCAAGCTCGAGCCCGGCTCTTGAAAGATCATCGCGATGCGACTGCCGCGCACGTTGCGCATCGCGACTTCAGGCAATGCGACGAGGTCGGTATCGTCGAGCCAGACCTCGCCCGACACGATGCGGCCTGCCTCGGGCAGCAATCGCATGATCGACAACGCGGTCATCGATTTACCACTGCCCGATTCGCCCAAGAGCGCGAAGGTCTCGCCTTGTCCGATGTCGAAGGAGAGGCCATCGACCGCGCGCACGATGTCGTCACCTGTGCTGAGCCATGTCGACAGATGCTTGACCTGCAGTAGCGTTGTGTTGGCCATCACCCCACCGCTGGCGCACCGCGCCGCAACTTGAGCACTCGTCCCGCGGGGAAGATCGATAGCCCGGTTCGAATGCGCGGATCGAATGCATCGCGCACGGCGTCGGAAAACAAATTCGCAGACAGGACCAGGACGAACATCAGCACGAACGCCGACGCGAGCGACCACCACACGGCGGGATCGCGCGCAAGCTCGAGCCGCGCGTTGTTGATCATCGTGCCGAAGCTGATCATGGATGGATCGACGCCGACACCGACATAAGACAGCACTGCCTCCGCCAGCACGAGGCCACTGAAATCCATCACGACGCTGATCAAAATGATGTGCATCACGTTCGGTGCGAGATGTTGAAGAATGATGCGCCGGTCGGATACCCCGAAGGCGCGTGCCGCCTGCACATATTCCATCTCGCGCAGCTTCAGCGCCTCGCCGCGCAATAGACGGCACAGGCCGGTCCAACTCGTGATACCGAGAATCAAACAAAGGAACAGCAGGCGCACATCGGCGCGCTGGGTGACGGTCTCGAACATTTGTGGATGCAAGTCCATCCACGCTTGCCCAATCAGCACCGCCGATGCGATCAGTAATACGCCTGGTATCGAGCTCAACGTGGTGTAGACGTATTGAATGACGTCATCGACCCAGCCGCGGAAATAGCCGGCCATAATCCCGAGCAGTAGCGCAAACGGCAGCATCACCAGAGTAGTGAGGGTCCCGATGATGAGGCCGGTGCGAATACTCTTGAGCGACTGGAAGAACACATCCTGCCCGACTTTGTCGGTGCCCATAACGTGATACTGGCTGCTCAACATCGTTAGCGGCACCGCTATCGCCAGCAGCAATCCGGCCGTCACCAGCATCGCACGCCATGGCACTGGCGTATCTCCATGAATGATGCTGGACAACGTGCCGCTGAAATCGCCGTCGCTGCGTCGCGCACGCCACGCGGCAACCGCCATCGTGAGGAGAATCCACAGCACAGCCGCGAGCCCAAGCGCGCCGATCGCACGGCTCGCGACATCGGTCGGCAAGTCCCGTTCCGGATTCTTCAGATGTGCAGCGCCGTATTTCAAGCGCGGAAACTCGCGCACCTCGGTGCCGTCGGGAAGCGCAACGGTTTCTTTGGAAAATGCATACGCCGCAAACGGCGCCGAGTAGGTTCGCTCCGGCCGTTTGCCGAGCGGATCGACGATCGCATCGAACACGCTGCGCACCTCGACCGCGTAGCTGATCTTGCCCCCGCCCGCGACTTCCACGCGCGGCCGATAGTGCAGAGAATCGAGAAAGCCGATGACGACGAACACCATCAGGATGACGAGCGAGCACATGCCGTAGCCGCTGCGGCCGACTTTTCGCCACGGCGCACTCAGATGCTCACGCTGTCTGATATACCACGCGCTGAACAGGACCACCGCAAACAGCACATAAATCAGCGCGTCGGTCCAGAGAATAACGAGTTTGAACGGCATCTAGGCGAGACGAACGCGAGGATCGACGAGCGTATAGGAAATATCGGTGAAAATCAGACCGACGATATAGAGCACCGCACCGAGAAACACCATTGCACGCACGACCAGAAAATCCTGCGATTGAATGGCGTCGATCGTGTAGCTGCCCAATCCCGGGATGCCGAAGAACGATTCCATCACCAGACTGCCGATGAACAGCGATGGAATCGCTACCACTACGCCGGTGAGAATCGGAATCAAACCGTTGTGCAGCACATGACGAAACAACACACGCATCTCGGAGAGACCCTTCGCGCGACCGGTGCGCACGTAGTCCCGATTCATTTCTTCCAGAAAAATCGTGCGGTACAGGCGCGTCGCGCCGCCGAGGCTCATCAGCACACCGATGGCGACCGGCAACACCACGAATTTCCACGCATCGAATCCAAAGCCGAAGCCAGAAATCGGCACCAGATGCCACAGCTTGCTGATCAGCCACTGCCCGCCGATGATGTAGAACAGGCCCGAGATGGACATGGCGGCGACGCATAGGATGACGCCCATGATGTCAACGTAGGTCGCGCGAAAAAATGCCAGGATCAAAGCAAAAGAAATGAATGCGATGAGACCTATGATGAAGCTCGGCACGGTGATTGCAAGACTCGGCCACATCCGGCTTTTGATCTCGTGCGCAATATCGCGACCATCGTCCGAGCGGCCGAACTCGAACCAGAACATGCTCGCAGACTTCTGAAAAAATATCGTTTCGGTGAGCTTGTCTCGCCCCTGCGCATTCGCATTGAACAGCATCGGCTTGTCGTAGCCGCGCTCCTCTTTCCACTTCTGCACCGCTTCCGGCGTCACGCGCTTCTGTCCGAGCTGCATGCGCGCCATGTCGTCCGGCGTGTTGACGAAAAAAAACAGCGCGAACGTTATTAGATTGACGCCGATCAGAATCGGAATCGCGTAGACCAACCGTCGGAGCAAATACGCGATCACGTCTAGATCGCCTCCGGCGCATCGGTTAGTGCCCCTGCACGTTCGCGCCGACGGTACAAAACCACAGCCGGCAGAATGATCAGGATGACCAACGCAATGCTCAGGACGAGCGGCCATACCACCGGCGGATTCCACTCGCTGCGTAGACGATCTCGTAATACGGGATCGAGGCGCTGATATTTAAAGCCGTTGTGCGACATCTTGTTGGGCTTGCGGTTCTCTACCCACTGATGTGCGAGCGCGTAGTCCTTAGGATGGAAACCCCATACCCAGGGCGCGTCGCGGCGCAAAATTTCCACCATCTGCTCGACGACGATCTGGCGTTCAGGGCTGTTGTGCATTTCCCGCATGCGCTCGAACAGACGATCGAATTCAGGATTGGCGTAGTTCGATGCATTCTCGCCGCTGAACTTCACCTTGCCTTGCGGGCCGTAGAACAAGAACAGAAAATTTTCCGGATCGGGGTAGTCCGCGTTCCAGCCCCAGTAGTAGAGCTGCGACGTGCCTTTGCGCACCTTTTCCTGGAAGCGGTTGTAATCGGTGCTGCGTACCACCAGCTGCACGTTGATCGACGCGAACTGCTTGATGAGCCAATCCATCATCGCCTTCGCGCCTGCGCCGCTCGCCGTGCTGTCGAAATACAGGATTAACGGCGTCCCGGTTTTCGCGTCGATGCCGTTGGGATAGCCGGCCTCCGCCAGCAACTTTTCGGCGGCGGCAATCTTCTTGCGCTCAGGCTTTCCGGCGACCCAGTCGTACATGTAGTGATTGATGCCGGTTTCGCCTTCGCCGTAACCGAAAATTCCCGGCGGTATCGGTCCCTGCGCTGCGGTGCCTCTGCCGTTGCGGAAGATAGAGATGTACTCTTCCTGGTCGATGGCGATCGAGACCGCCTGGCGCAATTTTCGCGCGCGTTCGCTGTCGCCGCCGATCACCGGATCCTGCATGTTGAAACCCATGTACATGCTGGAAGCGGCGATCGACGTCTGCAGGCGAATGCCCTGTTCTTCCATCGACGTCGTCAACTGCGGATCGCCGGTGCCGGACAGCTGCACGACCTGGTCGAAGTTGTCCGACGTGATGCCGGACACATCGTAATAGCCTTGCAGGAATTTATTCCAATATGGAATCTGCTCCTTCTCCAGGCTGAAGATGATCTTGTCGATAAACGGCATCGGCTTGCCGGCGTCGCGCAACAAGCCCGCAGCCGCGTCGGTCGGTTCGCCTTCGTGCGGATACGGTTCGCCCGGAAAATTAGGATTGCGCTCGAGGATCATGTGCCGGTTCGGGTTGTTCACCGTCATCATGTACGGGCCTGCGCCGACCGGATACCAGTCGAGCGAGAGGTTCTTTTCCGCCATGCCGGGCTGCGAGTAGAAGCGGTCGACCTCAGCCGGAACTGGTGCGAAGAACGGCATGGCGAGCCAGTACAAGAACTGCGGGTACTTACCCTTCACCCTGATCTGATAGGTATAGCGATCTACAGCGGTGACGCCCTGCAGCCCGAATTGATTGAGATCGAGATAGCCATCCGCGGGTAGGTTCTTCGCGGCCGCTTTGAGTTTCTGCGCATAGTCACCCAACCCAACGATGTACTCGCTCATCAGACCGAAAATCGGTGAGTGCAGGCGCGGATGCGCAAGCCGCTTCACCTGATAGACGTAGTCATCGGCGATCAACTCGCGCGTTCCCGTGCTCTTGAAATCGCTCAGCTCGTAGATGCCATTTAGATCGTTGCGACCCAGGCGGAGATAGAGTGAGCGTCCATCGGCGTCGACCGCGAACGCCGGATGCGGTTGATACTTGAAGCCCGGCTTGATCCGAATTTCATACACCGTGTACGCGATACTCTTCGAGTCGGCGGTTTCCGGAAGTTCCTTATCGTCTTTGTCGAAGTAGATTGCGCGCGGCATCTCTTGCGCAGCAAAAGGAACCAGCTCGTATGGCCGGTTGAGATAGTGGTACTGCAACGGCGGCGTGTAGACGTTTGCGATCAGCAGATACTCGTTTTCCGAGTAGGACTGCACCGGGTCGAGATGTTTAGGGCGCTCGGAGAACGAGGCGTAGAAAACATTCGCCTCACGTTGCGATGCGGGATAGGGATCGTTCCAGGGTGAGCTGCACGCGCTCAACGCGCTTAGAGCCAGCCAGATAGCGGCACGGAAAACACGATTCATGGACGTGGAGTGTACCCGAAAGGCCTGCGGCGCTTTCCGCGCATGTCGCCGCCGCGGCGTCGACTATAATCGCAGTTTTCCGGGACGCACATCATGGGATTCCTGAGCGGCAAACAGGTCTTGATCACGGGCATGCTAAGCGCCCGCTCGATCGCCTACGGCATCGCCAAAGCCATGCATCGAGAGGGCGCACAGCTCGCGTTTACCTATCAAGGCGACGGCGTCAAAGATCGCGTGGTCGGCCTGGCTACCGAGTTCAACAGCGACCTGATCTTTCCTTGCGACGTCAGCGACGACGGTCAGATCGACGCACTGTTCGCATCGCTCGGCGAGCGCTGGAGCGCACTGGATGGCGTCGTTCACTCGATCGCCTTTGCGCCTCGCGAAGCATTGGCAGGCGATTTCGTCGAGAGCACCACCCGCGATGCATTTCGTATCGCGCACGACATCAGCAGTTACAGCTTTACTGCGCTGGCAAAAGGCGCTTTGCCGCTGATGACAGGGCGCAGCGGCGCATTGCTGACGCTCAGTTATCTCGGCGCGCAGCGCTCGATGCCGAACTACAACGTGATGGGATTGGCGAAGGCGAGCCTGGAGGCCAACGTGCGCTATCTGGCGTTCGGCCTGGGGCCGAAAAACATCCGCGTAAACGGAATCTCGGCAGGCCCGATAAAAACGCTGGCGGCTGCGGGAATCGGCAACTTCGGGAAAATCCTCTCGTACAACGAAAAGACCGCGCCACTTAAACGCAATGTGACGACCGAAGAAGTCGGCAACGCGGCGGCATTCCTGTGCAGCGATCTCGCCAGCGGTATCACCGGCGAGATGCTCTACGTCGACGCAGGGTTCAGCACGACGGCTTTCGCTCCG
>JBBRGM010000137.1:0-9864 GCA_038240725.1 Burkholderiales bacterium
CGTATCCGTTGCTGGATCGCCCCGCCAAGTGAAGATTCTGCTGATCGGTGCGAGCGGGCAGCTCGGCGCCGATATCGTTCGCAACAACACCTGTCACGATATCGTTGCGCCGAATCGAGCGCAGCTCGACCTCGAGAACGCCGGACAGATCGAAGCGTGGATCAAGCAATCCAAAGCGGACCTCGTCATCAACTGCGCCGCCTTTCACAACGTACCGTTGTGCGAGGATCAGCCCGAGCGCGCATTCCGTGTCAACTGCGTCGCCGTCGGACACCTCGCGCGCGCATGCGCACAGCTCGATGCGCGACTCGTCGCGTTCAGCACCGACTACGTTTTCGACGGCGAGCAGCGCACGCCGTATCTCGAGAACGATCTACCGGGGCCGGTGCAGGTCTATGGCATTACGCGTGTCGCGGGCGAGTACGCTGCGATGGCTGCGGCGCCGGAACACGCGAGCGTCATTCGCACGTGCGGGCTGTACGGACGTGCCGGCAGCGTGTCGAAAGGCGGCAACTTCGTCGACAAGCGTGTGGCCGAGGCGGCATCCATCAAGTTGCTCGAAATGGCGTGCGAACAGACGATCGGTCCGACGTCGACCGATGATCTAAGCCGCGCCGTGCTCGCCCTGATCGATCGGCCCGACGCATCGGCGGGCATCTATCATCTGGTCAATGAAGGCGCCTGCAGCTGGTATGAATTTGCCAAAGCGATCTACGAGATCCTCGGTTTGCACGTCGAAGTACGGCCGGTCGATCGGCACGGGCGTTCTGGTACCATGCGCCGGCCGTTGTATTCGGTGCTCGCCAACACGAAGGCGCGCGCGTTGGGAATTACCCTGCCGCCGTGGCGCGATGCACTCCGGCGTTATCTCGAAACGCAGTACCCCGCGCGGCGAGACTGAAGCGCGGATCGAACCTGCGAGCCGGTCGCGATGGAAACGTCGGATATCTGCGTAGCGCATCTGGTCCGGGCTCGGAACGGAATTGAGCCGCTGGAACATTTTTTAGCATCGTACGATCGCCATCGCGGCGGCATCGACCATGATCTGCTGTTTATCTTGAAAGGCTTTGCAGGCGATAAAGTCGATCCGCCGACCGACGCCATTCTGAATCGATACCGTCATCTGAGAATGTTCACGCCCGATTGGGGCTACGATGTCACGGCGTACTTTCGCGCGGTGAAGCGGCACGCACATCCGGTGTTCTGCCTGCTGAATTCGTTCTCGGAGATCCTAGCGGACGATTGGCTTTTGCAGTTGCATCGCGCGTTCTCGTTGCCTGGCGTCGGTGTGGCGGGCGCGACCGGCTCGTATCAAGGCTATCGCGAAGACTGGAAGCATCTGCCGAAGTCGAGCGAGTTCGCGATGCGGTCGCAATGGAAAGAGATCTTGCTGAAGCTGCCATTGGTCGATCGGTTGAGCGCGCTGCGCCATCGTTTGCTGTTTGCGTCGTTTCCGAATCCGCACATCCGCACCAACGGAATGATGTTGAAACGCGAGCTCATGTTGTCTCTCACGCCACAGGTCACGCTCACCAAAATGCGAGCCTATAAGTTCGAATCGGGCAAACACGGCATGACCACGCAAATTCTTGCGCTCGGAAAGAAAGTACTCATCGTCGGCCGCGACGGCGCGATCTACGACATCCCGGAATGGCGCGAGAGCAACATATTCTGGAAGGGCGATCAGCAGAATCTTCTAATTGCGGACAATCAGACTCGGCGCTACGAGGCTGCCGATATGGAGACGCGAAAAATATTCAGCTGGTGGGCCTGGGGCACCGATCGGGAACATGCACAGCGGACCGCGCGTGAGACTGCACGAGCAACGGTCGATGCCCAGGAATTCGTAACGCGATGAGCGCGAAGCCGCCGGCGAAAGCGTGCCCGCAGTGCAAAGGCGAGGCGCCTGGGTCGTTTCGCACGACCGACTTGAATCGCGGGATTTCCGATGAGACGTTCGACTACTACGCGTGCAACCGATGCGGGCTGATCTTTCTCGACCCGATGCCTGCCGACCTCGGACGCTATTATCCGAACGAGTATTACGTCCTGCCGGAATCCTTGGCAGTGGTCGAGCGTTACGCAAAGCACGAGCAGTACAAGATCGATCTGGTAACGAAATATCTGCGCCGAGGCCGCTTGATCGAAATTGGTCCGGCGACCGGCGGATTCTGTTTTCTCGCGAAGCAGGCCGGGTTCGACGTCCAGGCAATCGAGATGGATGCGCGCTGCAGCGCTTTTCTGCGCGACGTTATCGGCGTTGCGGTCGAGAATAGCAATGAAGAAGTCGTTGCACTGAATCGCCTCGAATCGGCCGACGTGATCGCGCTTTGGCATGTCGTCGAGCATCTGCGCGATCCGTGGACGATGGTCGATGCGATCGCGGCCAAGCTGCGTCCCGGCGGCATCGCGGTGATTGCAACGCCCAACACGCACGCGATGCAGTTCAAGCTCTGGAAAGCACGCTGGACGCACGTCGATGCGCCACGCCATGTCATGCTGATTCCGCCCGAGCTGCTGGTCAAACGCATGCAAGCCAATGGAATGGCGTTGGTCGAACTTACGACTTCGGATCCGGGCGGGATCGGCTGGAACTGGTTCGGCTGGGTGTTTAGCTTTGCCAATCTGACCAAGATCGCGCGCTTCAAACGTCCGCTGCGCGGCATCGGCCGCGTCGTGCGCGCGCTGGTGCGTCCACTGGAAGATCGAGAAGGTCACGGCGCGGCGTACACCGCGATTTTCCGCAAGGCGGCTTGATGCGGTTTTCGATTTTGCTGCCTACGCGCAATCGCCTGGGGCTGCTCAGGTATGCGGTGCAGTCGGTGCTGGATCAGGATTACGACGATTGGGAGATCGTCATCGCCGATAATGCCTCGGAAGACGACGTAGCCGGCTATGTGAGCGAGCTGGCGGACCGCCGCATTAAATATCTCCGCAGCGACGCCGTGCTGCCGGTTACGCAGAATTGGAGCCGCGCGCTGGATAACAGCAGCGGCGACTACGTCATCATGCTGGGCGACGACGATTGCCTGCTGGATCGATGCCTGTCGATCGCCGCCATGCTGCTCGCCGAGTATCGGCAACCCGATCTGCTCTACACCGAGGCCGTTCAGTTTGCCTATCCCGGTGTGATCCCCGCCTTTCCACAAGGCTTCGTGCAATACGGATATTGCCGATTTCTAAATGGTCAGACCGAACCGTTCTGGTTGACCAGGCAAGCCGCGTTGGAATGCGTAGCCGAATCGCTGCGATTCAAAATTGCCTACAGCTACAACATGCAGCATTCGGTGGTGAGCCGGAAGATCATCGAGCGATTGAAAACGAAGGGGCCGTTTTTTCAATCGCCCTACCCGGACTACTACGCGACCAACGTGCTGCTGCTCACCGCTGAAACGATCCTGGTGTCGCCATGGCCGCTGGTTGCGATCGGGATCAGCCCGAAATCGTTCGGCTTCTACTACTTCAATCAGCGCGAGTCGGAAGGGGTCGCGTTTTTGCAGAACGTCGGCGAACAAGACGTGGTCGAGCGCGTGAAGGCGAAAGTGCTGCCGGGATCGAACATGAACACGTCGTGGCTGCTGGCGATGGAATCGGTGAAGAAAAATTTTCCGGAGACCATTCCGGTACCGGTGGATTACAGCCACTACCGGTTCATGCAGTTTCGCGAATTGCAACGAGATCCCGGCGCGCACGGGGAATTCGTGAACACACTCAACCGGTCCGGCTCTACCGGCGAACGGCTATTCTGGCGCGCAGTCGACACGCTGAACGCGATCGGATCGCGCGTCTTGCCGAACCAGCTGGCGACGAAAATCGTGCAACGTCTGCTGGGCTATATCCATACCTCGCATCCGCGTTTCGATCCTCGCAGGCGGACCGTGCCCTACCAGAACATTCTGGAGCTCGAGCGAGGCGAGCGCGCGCACGGCGGCATTCCTCCGAATTGGCGTACGCGGTTCGGTCTGGGTTCATAGATGCCAGCCTGTCTGGAGATGCCGATCGACGCGCCGCCGTTTGCGGTTTGCTTTGGTTAGCGGCAATGTCGGACGTCGCCCCTTTAGTTTCAGTCTGCATCCCGACCTTTAATTACCGGCAGTATTTACCGGAGGCGGTGGAATCCGCGTTGGCACAGAGCCAGCAGAACATCGAGATTCTCGTCGTCGATAACGCTTCGACCGATGGCACCGTCGAGTTGCTGCACGAGCTCGGCGCGCGCGATCAGCGCATCCGGTTCGTTCGCAATCCCACCAATCTCGGCATGACCGCCAATTTCAACCGCTGTCTCGAGCTCGCGCGCGGCAAGTACATCAAGTTCCTTTGCGCTGACGATGTGCTCGGCGCGAAAAGCGTCGAGCGTATGGTCGACGTGGCCGAACGGCATCCTGAAGTGACTCTCGTCGGGTGTGCGCGTTACCTGTTCGACGATCGCAAGCGTGTCGTCGGACAGCGAGGCTACAGTCGAGCCCCGTTGGTCGCCGACGGACGGAAAATCATCGCTGATTGTTTTTTTAACGGTAATCTGATCGGAGAGCCGACCGCGGTGTTGTTCAGGAACGATGATCCCACGCGGCGATTCAACACGGCATACACGCAACTGCTGGATCTCGAACTATGGTTTCGCCTGCTGGAGTCGGGAGCGTTCGCATTCATTCCGGAAACGTTGTGCGGTATCCGGCAGCACGCAGCGCAAGGCACCGGCGAGAATTTGCGCGACGGCAGCGTGGTGACGGACAAAGTGCTGCTGTTCAATCAGTTCGCGACGAAGCAGCATGTGCAGGGTTCGCCGTTGCGCAAGCTGCGCTGGGACGCGCGGATGGCGTCCAGCATCGTCAAGCAGGGACGCGCAGCGACGGGATCTGCGCTGGCCGGCGATGTGCGCGGCGCCGTTTATCATCCGGGCCTCGTTCGCACCGTGATGATCCCCGTATTGCGGGCTGCGCTGGCGATTCGACGAATAACGTGAGAGCATTTGTCCAAATCTTGTTCGGCATCAGCCGATTCTCAATCTCCGCGCGAGCGTAGCACCACTCGATGCGTAATCGATCCCATTCGCGTCTTCACGATGCAGATGTTTTCACAGCACATGGCGAGTTAGTATTGAAGCTCTTCCTCAACCGAAAGTGAGCGAGTGGCGGCATCTCTCTCCGTATCGGTAGTCACCTACGCCCCAGACCTCGCGGTGCTCCGGCAAACGATCGGCGCGTTGCGCGAGTCGACCGATGCGGCTTTGGCAGGCGGTACGCTGGAGCGCGTTCAGCTCTGGCTGGTGGACAACGGTCCCGGCGATGCGTGGGTCGCGCCATTGACAGCCATCGCCGATGAGCTGTCGCGTGGCGGTGTCGAGACCGCCGTCATCACCGGTCACGGTAATGTCGGTTATGGCGAAGGGCACAATCTCGCCATTCGCCATTCGCATGCCAAATATCATCTCGTCCTGAATCCCGATGTCGTGCTCGACGTAGACGGGATCGCGCTGGCGGTCGAGTTTCTCGATCTGCACCCCGAGATCGGCATGCTGGCGCCGCAGGCGCGCGACGGCAACGGACGAATGCTGTACTTGTGTAAGCGCTACCCCACCGTGTTCGATCTCGCGCTGCGCGGTTTTGCACCGGAATTTCTACGGCGGCTTTTCCGGCGCCGGCTGGAGCGCTACGAGATGCGCGATGTGCTCGACGACAATGTCCACGTGCGCATTCCGATCGTGAGCGGCAGTTTCATGTTCTGCCGGCGTGAGGCGCTCGCCGCGGTCGGGTCGTTCTCGAGCGACTTCTTTCTGTATTTCGAGGACTTCGACCTGAGCCTGCGCGTCGGCTGGCTGTATGACATCGCCTACGTGCCGTCGGTAAAGATCGTCCACTTCGGCGGTTACACCTCGCGCAAAGGCAGCCGGCACATCCGGTTGTTCGCACGTTCGGCGATCACGTTTTTCCACATCCACGGCTGGAAGCTCTGGTAGGGCGGGGTGATCCCTCGCTCGCGCGGACTGCACGCCGGCTCAGCACGCCAAAGAGCGGCTGTCACGCGCTTTTGTTATCCTGCGCTCACCAAAATCGCAATCGAACGAGCATCCGCGCGTGTCGCGCTGATCTTGTTCATTACCCTGTTTAGCCCATGACGATCCTGGTGACCGGCGGTGCAGGCTTCTTAGGGTCCTACCTGTGCGACCGTTTGATCGCGCTCGGCAGCGAAGTCTTGTGCGTGGACAACTTCTTTACCGGCACGCGTCGCAATATCGCGCACCTGATGTCCAATCCGCGCTTCGAGCTGATGCGCCACGACGTAACGTTTCCGCTCTACGTCGAGGTCGATGAGATCTACAACCTTGCCTGCCCGGCATCTCCCATCCACTACCAGCGCGATCCGGTGCAAACGACCAAGACCAGCGTGCACGGCGCTATCAATATGCTTGGACTCGCTAAACGGACCGGCGCGCGCATCCTGCAAGCGTCGACCAGCGAGGTGTACGGCGACCCGAAAGTGCATCCGCAGCAGGAAAGCTACTGGGGCAACGTCAATCCGATCGGCCCGCGTTCGTGCTATGACGAGGGCAAGCGCTGCGCGGAGACGTTGTTCTTCGACTATCACCGGCAAAACGGCGTTGCGATCAAAGTCGCGCGTATCTTCAACACCTACGGCCCGCGCATGCAGCTCAACGACGGCCGGGTCGTCAGCAACTTCATCGCGCAGGCGCTGAGCGGACAGAACATCACGATCTACGGCGACGGGTCGCAGACACGGTCGTTCTGCTACGTCGAAGACTTGATCGATGGCCTGGTGCGGCTGATGGCAACGCCGACGGAATTCACTGGTCCGATCAACCTCGGCAATCCCGGCGAGTTCTCCATGCTCGAGCTCGCCGAGCTGGTGATCAATCTCACCGGCGCCAAGTCCGACATCGTGTTCGAGCCGCTGCCGGTCGACGATCCCATGCAGCGCTGTCCAGACATCGGCATGGCGAAGCGCGTGCTCGACTGGCAACCGACGGTCGAGCTGCAGGATGGTTTGAAGCGCACCATCGAATATTTCCGCGAAGTCCTCGCGCGATGAACGCGAATACGCCGCAACGATTCGGGCGTCCGCCGCCTGAAGCACGATGCATCTACAGCCGCGCTCGACCGTGACGCTTTCGCTGACGATCATCACCAAGAACGAAGCGGATGTCATCGCGCGCTGTATTCAATCGGTGCCGCTGGCAACCGAAGTGATCGTAGTCGACTCCGGCAGCACCGATCGCACGGTGGAAATCTGCCGGGAGCTCGGTGCACGCGTGGTCGTCACCGACGATTACCCCGGCAATGGACCGCAGAAGAATCGCGCGCTGGATCTGGCCACCGGCGACTGGATCCTCTCGTTAGATGCGGACGAATGGATCACGCCGGAGCTGATGGAAGAAATCCGCGCGCTGATGGAGTCCAGCCCGGCGAACGTCGCTGGCTATCGCATACGGCGCTTGTCGAGCTTCTGCGGCCGCTTCATGCATCATTCGGGATGGTGGCCCGATTGGATCGTGCGATTGTCGCGCCGCGGTCAAGGGCGCTTCAACGACGAGCTGGTGCACGATCGTATGGTGCTCAACGGCGAGATGGGCCAGACCGAAGGCATCATTCTGCACGAGGCCTTCGTCGCGCTCGACGATCTGGTCACGAAAATGAATCGCTACTCCAGCGACGGTGCGCGCATGTTGCAACGAGGCGGCCAAAGCGGCTCGCTGACACGCGCGGTACTGCATGGCTGGTGGGCGTTCACGCGGACCTACTTTTTGCGCGCCGGCTTTCTCGATGGCCGCGAAGGTTTCATGGTGGCAGTATCCACCGCCGAGGTCGCGTACTACAAATACGCAAAGCTCCTGCTCGCGGATCGACCGCGCGAGCGCGGCCGGCTGCAGCACAAATAATCGCGCGGCCGCAGCATCGATACTCGTACGGTCACCATAAATAATCAACCGCTGCAAACGGGCGCCCGCAATCGCGCACACCAACTTGAACGCTATCCCAGGCAGCCTGCACGTCATCGAGCCCACGCTCACCAGTGAGCAAGGCCATTGCATGGCGCTCGTGCGCAGCCTGTGCGAGACGATGCCGGCAGTCCGTAAGACGCTCTGGGTCGGACGTGGGTTAGCGCAAGAGTCGCTCGCGAGCGATACGACCCGCGTATGCTCGTATTTTTTCCGACGGCTGCGTAAGCTGCAGCTGTTTGCGCTCTACCGCCGCCTGCTGCGAGAGTCCGGTCCGATTCTCTCGACGACAGCGCTGCGCATCGATCTGCTCGCGCTGTACTGGATGGCGCCTGGTGTTATCCCGCCGGGAAAGGTGTTCCTGTATTTTCACTGGCTGCGGCCCACGCCGCGCAAACGAGCGTTTCTCGAACGCTTCGCGCGCCGGCAACCGAACGTCGTAATCTTTACGACGACGCCGTCGGTGCAAGCTGTGTTTCGTGTGTGCGGTTTCCACAACGCGGTGCTGATGCCATATCCGGTGACCTCCGAGACGCCGGCCGCGGCGCCGGCGCCGACGTTTCGCCACGTGCTGTTTGCCGGCGCGGCGCGACGCGATAAAGGTTTCGATCACGTCGTCTCGCTGGTCGAATTTATGGCGCAGCAGAGCGCAACGATTCCGATCTCGGTACAGGCCTCACCGGATCACTACGAGAAATACGATGCGCCAACGCGCGCCGATCTCGTGCGTCTCGCCGGGTTGAGTTACAAGTGGCTGACGGTCCGTCCGGAAACGCTGACCCACGCCGACTACGCGGCGCTGTTCAGCGGCGGCATCTGCCTGCAACCCTATTCGCGCGAAGAATTCAGCGATCGCGTAAGCGGCGTGACCTTGGATGCGCTGATCGCCGGCGCACCGGTAATCACGTTGTCGAGAACGTGGATCGCGCGACTCGTAGAACGCTTCGATGCCGGTATCGTGGTAGAAGACGCGTCACCGCCGACGCTGCTCAAAGCAATCCAGCACGTGATAGACAACTATACTGTGTATCACTTGCACGCCAGGGCCGCCGGATTAGCCGAGCAGAAGGAGCGTGGCTGGAAACAGTTGTCGGAATATTTGAATCATGGATCTGCAATCGAATCGCCTCGCTGAGCCGACGCCGAAGCTGCCGCGCAGCAGTCGCTGGGTTGTCGTCTGTGCAGCGGCAGCGCTGCTGGCCGGCGTCGCCGGCGTATTTTTCTCGCGACAGTCGAATGCCGCCCCCGACGTCAGCATCACGACGTTGTCCGGTGTCGTAACGCCGATGGCCGCGCTGCGCGGGAAAGTAGTGCTGGTGAATTTCTGGGCGACCACATGCACGATTTGCCGTCATGAGATGCCGAAAATCGTGCAGACGTACAACGACTATGCAGCGCGCGGGTTCGAAGTCATCGCGGTCGCGATGCCGTACGACCGTCCCGACTGGGTGCTCGATTACAGCCAGCGCAGCGCACTGCCGTTCAAAGTCGCGATCGACTTCGACGGCAAGATCAACCGCGCATTCGGCGGCATCGATGCGACGCCGGTGAGCTTTCTGATCGATCGCCGCGGCAAGGTCGTGGAGAAGATTGTCGGGGAGCCCGATGTGCTTTGGCTACGACGTGCCATCGAGCGCGCCTTGGCGCGGCTCGATGGCGCGTCGTAGCCAAAGCAGGGTCTAGGGGCTAGAGGCTCGGGGCTAGGGTGCAGGCGCGCGCTTTGCGCGAGTTCATTGGGACTTTGGAGTACAGCGCGCTGCCTCGTCGAGCCAGCTGGTTTTCAAAGAAGGCGCGCGCAGCGCTTCAACCCCTAGTCCCCAGCCCCGAGCCCCTAGTCCCAGAGCAGGCTGTAGCCGCGCAACGCGGCCCAAGCCGCTCATCCGCGCAACGCGGCTAAAACCAGCTCATCC
>JBBRGM010000138.1:0-9791 GCA_038240725.1 Burkholderiales bacterium
ACAGCGAAAGTCTTGTTCCGCCACCAGCCGTTCTTGTTCTACTTCTGGGCGCGCGCGTTTTCATCGTTCTCCTATCAGATTGGCGCGGTCGCCATCGGCTGGCAGGTCTATGCACTCACGCATAGTGCGTTCGATCTCGGCATGGTGGGACTGGTGCAATTTCTCCCCACCGTGATTCTGGTGTTTGTCGCGGGACACGCTGCGGATCGTTACGATCGCAAACGCGTCGTGCAGATCTGCCAGATCACAGAGGGATTGACGGCAGCCTTTTTAGCGTGGGGAAGCTTTGCCGGATGGCTGACCGTGTCGGAGATTTTCGCGGCAGCGGCGGTGTTCGGCGCCGCGAGAGCATTTGAAAGTCCCGCCGCGGCGGCACTGCTGCCAGGTGTGGTGCCGACAGGGCTTCTGCAAAAAGGCACGGCGATCTCCACGGCGGCATTTCAGGTCGCGATGATCAGCGGGCCCGCGCTCGGCGGTCTCGCATACGCCATCGATCCCGGTGTGCCGTACACGGTGATGGGCGTCTTCTGGTTGATGGCGGGATTGCTCAACGGCTCGATCAAGCTCGATCGGCCGGTGACTGAAAAAGAGCGGCCGACGCTCGCCGCGTTATTTGCGGGCGTGCGCTTCGTGCGCAGCACGCCGGCGATATTGGGGACGATATCGCTCGATCTATTCGCCGTTCTGCTGGGCGGCGCGACTGCGCTGCTGCCGATCTATGCGAGCGATATCTTGCACACCGGTCCTTGGGGCCTCGGCGTGCTGCGCGGTGCGCCCGCGGTCGGTGCGCTGCTGATGACCGGCGCGCTTGCGCGTTATGCGATCACGCGCAAGGTCGGCATTCGCATGTTCCAGGCGGTGATCATTTTCGGTCTCGCGACGGTGGTGTTCGCGCTCTCACGTTCACTCTGGCTCTCGCTGATCGCGCTGCTCATCATGGGCGCAGCCGATATGGTAAGCGTGATTATCCGTGTGTCGCTTGTGCAGCTCCGCACGCCGGACGACATGCGCGGACGCGTGAGTGCGGTAAATTTTCTGTTCATCAACGCTTCGAATCAGCTCGGCGAATTCGAGAGCGGCATGACTGCGGCGTTGTTCGGCGCCGTGCCGGCTGCGGTGCTCGGCGGCGTCGGAACAGTAGTGGTCGCGCTGTTGTGGATGAAATTATTTCCATCGCTGCGCGAGGTCGAGCGGCTCGAGTAATCAGTCTCGACCTGGTGAGCGGTTAGTCGATCGATATCCCACCTCCGGGTCCCATCCGCGGCGCCGCCGGCGATAGGACCCACTGGTTTGAAAGGTCTTCGATTTCACTCCCATGCGCAGGCAAACCCAGCGTCATATGGAGGTCGCACGCTGTTTCACGGTGATCCCACCGCAGAACGCTTGCCAGGCAGCGCACACAGGGAGTTTAACGGCGGCTGAAGTTTGCTCTGCTAGACGAGAATGCTTTTTTTTCTATCATCCGGCATATGAGACCGCTGTCGGTCAGCATCGGCCGTCGTAAGTCCCGCGTCAGCAAATTCGCATGGCAATCGATTGTCATTTAGAGGACAGTCGCGAGACGGGTGCCAGTAAAAAATACGGCGCCGTAGCCGCGCAGCCGGCATCGCCATCGAGGGAGCGGCAGCATTGGCAACCACGTCTGCACGAGGCGTCATGGATTCCACCAGTCATACGAATCCTCGATTGCAGCGGCAGATTCCATCGCGTCGATGGCCGGGCGAATCCGCATTCTGGAGGAAACCAACAATGCTGCGTTCAATCGTGATTGCGTTAGCGCTGGCAGTAGGCGTGGCGATTCCGGTTCTAGCTGAGGAAACGAATTCCAATGCGGATGCGCGGCAATCTGCCGATCGCTTTATGGACGCATTCAACGACGCCTCGAAGAACAAGGACGCGGCGGCACTCGCTCGGTTGTTTACCGAGGACGCGTTCATCGTTACACCGGGAGGAACGATCTCCGGGCGTGCCGCAATCGCCAAGTGGCGAGAGGACGGTTTCAAGGACTTTACGGCGGAGCCTGCCAAACTCGATCGCGTAGATGTGATCGGCAGTGATGTGAGATTGAGGAGCGGGACCTGGGCTGGGACCTTCCAATCCGCAAACGGTCCTGTTCAAGTGCACGGCTATTGGGCCACTACCGATGTATTCGACGAGGGCGCATGGAAGATCCGCATGGAGACTTTCGGTATGTCGCCACCTGCGGATTCGAAGTAGAGCTCCAGGCGTGGGGACGCTGCGTCTAATCCGCCTACCCTGCTAGACGGCGGTGAAGTCTACAGCGTCGCCGGGTCGAGACGGCGGTACGCACCTCGCAGCAGTTGTCGATTAGCTGTCCCTCCCGGGTGCATGCACGTTAGTTTGCTGCCGGAACTTCGAAAGAATGCGGCGCATGAAGTCTCGTGACACGTCCCGCGACATCCCTTTCGTCCAAAGTTATTTCGTGCGTGAGCACAGCCGCCTGAACTAAGCGCTTTCCGCATGACCATACAGGGTGATGGGGCAGACAAGAGAACGCCGTCGAAGTTGAACTCTGGAACCGGAGGATGCGATGAAGGCATTATTTGCAGCAGTAGTCTGGTTGGTTTATGCCACGCCGACGTTAGCTGAAGTGGTGGAATTCAAACCAGCGGCAAATTGGGTTTCGATACCCGATGACGGTTCGGGCGGTCCGTTCGTGCTGTTATGGGCGCAGCCGAAGGGCCTGGGCCAAACAGGAACGCAATTTTTTACGCCTGTCGAGGTGTCGAATTCGGTTTTTTCAGTAGCGCGACAAGACCTGCCTGCGCTTCAGACGGTAACCATCCCAGAGCCTGAAATCCTTGCATGCATCTTCATGGGTCTGGCGTTGTGCGGAGCGGTCGAATTGCATAGAAAGCGATCGATGCTTTGAGCTTGGATATCAGTAAATTCGCAAGCGACATCCGCTCACCGTATCGATGAGTTGCGGCCCTGCGACGCCGTCCTGCGGATTTCAGGTAGGTGCACCGGTACAGCGTCCGCAGCACGGCGCCTTAGCGGCGCGGTCACTGCTCCACAATGCGTCTGCTTCGCTCCGCAGATCGCGCGTGCGCTCTCGCTGGGTCGACGCAAATATGCTGACGCCGTCCGCGTTACAATAAAGCCCGGCTTATGCAAAGGGCCGCCGGTAGAGCGACGCTGCCACTGACGCCGCTCTACCGCTCGACCGTTACGGCGATTTAAACACGACGTCGACCCAATAGTTACTCCCCTGGAACGCGTTCGTCGGGAACGTACTTCCCGCGCTGTAGCTGTACAAGCCGTTAGCCCCGTCGACGCCGTCCCTGAGCGCGTGCAGCGATCCGTTGTCCACGCCGCTGCCGGTGAAGTAGCCGGTGTCATCGGCGTAGTGTCCGTTGAGCGCGTGATACGAAGCAACGTACGTAGTGCCGGCGGTGATCGCCACCGGGGTGGTGAAGTTCGCCTGCTGCCAGCCGGAAGCGGTTTCACTGGTGGGTTGTGCCTGAGCGAGCATGGTGCCATCCCTGCGCCACAGGGTTACTACGTGCGTGCCGGTGTTGGTGCTCGATTTGTAGAAACGAATACCGGTGATGCTGCCGTTGACGTCCGCGCGGAACTTGACGCCGAGTTCGATAGATCGGGTATCGCCATCGCCTGGCACGGTCGGCGCGGCAGATGCCGCCCAGATCGTGCTGGAGGTGCTGGTGCCGCCTGGGGTGTTGAACACCACGTCGACCCAGTAGTTGGTGGACTGGAAGGTTTGCGTCGGGAACGTCGGCAATGCGTTGTAGATATAAACACCATTGGCGCCGTCCAAGCCGTTGCGCAGTGCGTGTAGCGGTCCGTTGTCCGCACCAGCGGTGGCGAAGAAGCCCGTGTCGCCCGCGTAGTGGCCGCTGTTGGCGTGATAAGACGCCACGTAGGTCGTGCCTGCGCTGACTGCAACCGGCGTGTTGAAATTCATTTGCTGCCAGCCCGAGCCGGTTTCATTGGTGAAGGTCACGCTGGCTAGCCGCGCGCCGCTCGAGCTCCATAGCGTTCCCACGTGCGGACCGGCATTGGTGCTCGACTTGTAGAAGCGCAGCCCACTGATGAAACCGCTGACGTCGACGCGGAATTTCACGCCGACCTCGATCGAGTTGATGTCGGCATCGGTGGCGACGGTGGGCGACGCAGAAGCAGGCCAGATCGTGCACGGGCAAGCAGTGGTCTGCGCGGCGCCGGTCGTGAACGACCAGGATGGGGTGGCGCTCATGGGATTGCCGGCGGCGTCTTTTGCGCCGTTTACCGTCGCGGTGTACGTGGCCGACGCAGAGAGCGGCGCATTCGGGACGAGCGTAGCGGTGAACGTACCGTTGTTATAACTCAGCGTCCCGGCAACGGTCGTGCCGCCAGAATTCTTCAAGACGATGCTGGCCTGCTGTACCGACTCGCTAAAAGTGGCGCTGACGGCGGTGCTCAGCGCAACTCCGGTTGCGCTAGGTGAGGGTGTGCGCGAAGTCACGCTTGGCGGCGTCACGTCACCACCGCTGCCGGCGGTGTTGAACACGGCGTCGACCCAATAATTCGTCGAATTGTAGGTTTGCGTCGGAAACGCGCTGGACGCGGTATTCAGGTAGACGCCGTTACCCCCGTCTGCGCCGTTTTTAAGCGCGTGCAACGGCGGATTATCGTAGGCGCTGTCGAAGAAGTAAAAAGTGTCGCCGGCGTAATGGCCGACATTGGTGTGGTAGGAGACTACGTAATGGGTGCCCGCGGTGATGTTTACCGGGGTGGGAAAATTCACCTGCTGCCAGCCGGTCGCCGATTCTCCGGAAAATTGCTGCTGAGCAAGCAACTGACCATTCGCGGTCCACAAACTGCCCACGTGAATGCCGGTATTGGTGGCGGACTTGAAGAAGCGGACGCCGCTGATCGTGCCGTTGCTGTCGGCGGAGAACTTTACGCCGAGCTCAATTGCGTTTGTATCGGCGTCGGTTGTGACGATAGGCGCGTCGCTGGGCGTCCAAAGAGAACAGGGACACGTGCGCGCGCCAGCTGTTATCGACACCTGAGTCGACGGAGCGCCCAGATTGGCGCTGTCATCGGCCGCTCTCGCCATCAGCTTGTAGTTGCCGGGTTGCAACGGCCGCCACTGATACATCCAGCTCGCACGACCACTGCTGGCCGGATGCCAAGAGGCGCCGCCGTCGGTGGAAATTTCTACGCCGCCGACTACACCGCCGCCGCTGTCCGTAGCCGTACCGATAACATTTACCAGGGTATTCACCGTTACCGTTGCGCCGTTGGCAGGCGAGGTAATGGTTGCCGTCGGTGGCGTCGTATCGGTCGATTTGCTGGCGGCTGCGAGGCCGGCGATGAGCGTCGTGGGCTGCACGCTCATATCGGCAAATAGATTTACCGTAGCCTGCTGCATGTTGACATCGACTCCGGCCTTGCCGTCCGGGCTGCCTTCCAAACCCCACGCCCACTGGACAGTGCCGGCGCCGAAAACCAGCGCGCCGCTCGGTGCGCGGTGCAATGTCAGGTGATGAGTCGCAACGCCGGTGTCGTAATGATTGCCGACGTCCGGATCCACCAGGTGATTCGGCACCGTCTTGGTTGTGGACGACATCCGCACGATACCGCTCGGGCGAGAGCCGTTGTCCAGGTCTTCATCCCATTCGTAGCCGAGTGAGTTGGGCGCCAGCAAGAAGATTTGCCCTGCAGCTTGCGTTGCGACCGCCGTGCCGCGCCAGAAGCGCATCTTGCCGTCAGCCGCGGGAACCTCGATCTGGAAGTTCGCGACCGGATCCACCGTATAGATTGTCCCCGTCATGGCGTTCTCGGGGCGCCCGCCATCGGGGGCTGGAACGAAGCGCCCATCGCGCCACAGACCGGTCCACGCGACCGGGTCGACGCGTGCATCGAAATGCGTGTCCTTGTAGCTCACGAGTGTCCGGTACGCAGTGCTCCCATCGAGGCTCGCCTCGTAGCGCGTTTTCCAGAACACTTCGTTGCCGCTGAAGAAGGCGAGGTTCACGCCGGCATCGCGAGCCGCCTCTACGTTGTCGCGTTGTCGGCGCGACCAATATTCGTCATGACCCGAGGAGATGAAAATCTTATGGTTCTTGACTAACGCACCGCTGCGATCGACGTCGACTGCAGAGACATAACTTACGTCGTAACCGTTCGCTTCGAGAAATTCGACCAGCTCGAACTCGGCGCCGAAAAACGAGTACTGCATGCCGAGATTCACGGCAATGTTGGGACGGTTGAAGCTGACTTTATAGGCGCCCTTGTACAGCTGTGGATTACCGGGCGGGCAATTGATCGTGCATTGGTACAGACTGTTGCCGCCGAAGTTGTTGTAGGCCGCGCGTTGCGTGTCGGAAGCCTGGTAGACGATATCTGAATGACTGGCGTCGTCGCGCACGATGAAGTGCATGTAGCCCGCGCCCGCGTTGTTGCTATTGCGCACCAGGCGCGCGAAATATGCGCCCGAGGTCGCGCTCGCCGGCACCGCCCACGATGCGGACTCGGTCCAGTTGCCGCAATCGATGAGGCCGGTGGTGTTGGTCGTGTCGACACGACATGCGGGCTGCGTCTGCGCGGGGATATTGATCAACTGGGCGACTCTACGCGCGCCATTGCCCTGGTACCAGCCGACGCGGTAGATATCGATGTGATACGGCGTGTTGGCTCTGACCTTGAACCGTATCGTCCCGCCGGCATTGACGCTCTGATCGGTCGCGAAGCCCTGTATGGCGGCATCGCCCGGCTCCGTGAGTTGCCATTCGCTGGGCGGATTTCCCGCCAGGGCGTTTTCGCACACGATCCGATTGCACGGACCGGCTGCGGCAACTGAGCCCACCTCGTCGACCTGAGTGCCTTTGCTCTTCTTGTGGTGTTTGTTATCGCCGGGATCGACGACCGGCTGATGGTAATTGAGCTCCGGCTGCTTCTCGTTTCTGCGGGGCGCGGACTCCGCAACCGGCAGCCAGAGTGCGATGAGGACGGCTTGGCAACAAAATAAGAGCTGCGATACGCAGCGCCGTTTGGATACGAGGGCGGCACGCTGCGACATGATCTGGACTCCATCGAGATGCGTCTGTTGCGGATTATTTTCCGATAGCGCTCATCTCTCTGGATGCTTCCGCGCGGCCATCAATACATCGATCAGTCGCGGCCAAGCCGCGAACGCTGATATGTGTCCTACCGAACGTGCGCATCCTAGCTACGCAAATATGCCTTTGTCAAAATGTTATTCCCCATTCGCCCAAAGGTGACAAATGAAGGGCCGAATACTTGACGAGTGCAACAACTGCGTCAAATCATGTGAAAACGATTTTCTGCCACTTTAGGCTTAGAGACGAAGCGGCCCAGATGTGTTAGCCGGACATTCCGCGCTGGAGGTGCTGGATCGATCTGTCACCGTATATCGATTGAGTTTTCTGAGATGAGAGCGCCGCGTCTGCGGCAAATCGCCATACCGATCGCGGCGCGCGACCTTCGCCGTCGAGCGCTATCTCAGTTTTATTACTGAAACCGGCCCCGTGGCCTTGCTCATCGGCTCGAGCCGGCTGCGCGCATCGAGCAAGCAAAGTGCACCTGGAAACTGGGCTCGGCGACCTCGACGGCGCCATCCGATCGTCCAGCGATGTGGACGATTACAATGCGGCAGGTTCGAGCCCGCGATCCCATAGCTCGAGATAGTTGTCGATCTTGCCGTCCTTCACCGTGATCCGCGCCAGGTAGGTCTGCTTGTAAAGCTGACCTGTCGCCGCGTCTTCTGCGGTCGAAGTGTAAGCAACGAAGAACACATTGCGATGCGCGGTTTGGAACAGCTTGAGATCGCCGAAATGCCAGTCGGTCGCGATCTGCGAACGCTGACCGACGGCTTTTGCGATCGCTTCGCGGCCCTCGATGCGGCGTGCCGAGCCTTTTGCGTACGGATACTCGAACACGGCCTGCGGCGTAACGATCTGCTCGTACGGGTATTCGGCCGATCGCTGCGCGGCCCAGATGCCGAGATGCGCGCTCAACAGCGCAATCACGCTGTCCTGCTGTGCTCTAGTCGTGATGCTGGGGATGTCGGGGCTCGACTCCAGCGTGTACGGCAGCGATGGTGACTACGCGATCGCATGAATCTGGACGCTTAAACCGGCTGCGAACAGTAAGGCGCGGGCGATGGTGCGGATGCTGGTCATGGTAATTCCTTCTCGGATATATCGGATTACAACGATGGAGCGCGGACGACTCGTACGGTGGTCCGCGTAACGGGCTGCTAGTTGCTCGGACTCTGGAACGTCGCGACCATCGCGTCGATCATCTGCGGCATATCGAGAGCGCCTCTCGCCGCATACACGTTGCCGGCGACGGATTGCGCAGACGCGGGCATCACGCTGGCAGCGTTGCCGATCACGAAGATGGGCAACGCGATTCGCTGCGCAGCGAGCAGCAAGGCAATGGTGTCGCTGTTGGTATGCAGGCGCTGCATGTCGTCACGGTTATCCGGCAGATACACGGCGTCATAGTTCTGCGGCTCGACCTGGTCGACGTAGCGCGTTACAACAACCAGCGTCTTCTCACCGGCATAGTCGACGGTCGCAACGGACCCCTGCGGGCGCGCGTGCGCTGCCATACCGATCAAATGCGGGACGTCTACCGGACGTGGCGTGACGATATCCACGTTCGCTCCACGCGCGACCAAATAGTCGCGAATCGATTCGAGCTCGAATGTGCTCGCGCCATCGGTCGCGACGATGGCGATTTGCCGGCCGGCGAATTCCTGTGTGTCGGCGACCGGTTTTTCGATAAAGCGCAGCAAGCCTTCGTGTGTACTATCCTGCGCCGGCGCCGTGCTCGACAACACACTGCTGGGCATTGCTTCGCTTGCGTTCGCAGGCGCTGCAGAGAACGCTAGCCAACTTGCTGCAGCAACGGCAGCGGCGATCAGTGTTCTGGTAGATGCATTCATGGCGATACTCCTGAAGAGCTCAATCTGTCAGTCGCACCTCCGCCCAGGGACTGGAGGCGACTGTATGCGAGGCATTGTTCGCGCTCGCAGTGCAGCACTCCAATCGTTTGACGTGATGGTCGACATCACTAAAGCTGATCGCAACGGAGCGCAAGCCTAGACCGTCCTGCGCGCATCGGGCGTCGCATGCACTTCGGTGTTTGGATCGTTGCGGAAAGAGTTGTCTGTGCGGGCCGCGCTGGGACTTGGCCGCCCGAAGATCCCTACGCAATTTGGGGTAAGCTAGCTATACGACCGGGGGAGGATCACCGGACAGGATCGGAGACTAAACGTGCTGCACGAGTTTCTTACCAAGAACCGCGACGAGTTGATCCGGCGCTGCCGGGCGAAGGTGGCCATCAGAACCGCGCCCCGACCCACGGATGCGGAGATACAACATGGCATCCCGCTGTTCCTTCAACAGCTGATCAAGACGCTTCGGCTCGAGCAAACTTTCATCCCTGGCCAGCCAGAGAAAGTTTCGGCTGCTCGCCAAGACGGCGCAGCGCACGTGCCGTCTGAGATGGCAGCGACGGCTGCGATGCACGGCTCCGAGTTGCTGCAGCAGGGATTCAGCGTGAACCAGGTTGTTCACAACTATGGCGATCTATGCCAATCGGTTAGCGACCTCGCCGTCGAACACGGCACGCCGTTTACTACAGATGAGTTTCGCACCCTCAACCGCTGTCTCGACGATGCTATTGCCGGCGCGGTTACCGAGTACGCGCGTCAGCGGGATCTGGTCGTTGAGGAAGGAAATCAAGTTGCAGCAAACGAGCACCTCGGATTTCTCGCGCACGAGATGCGCAAC
>JBBRGM010000139.1:0-9751 GCA_038240725.1 Burkholderiales bacterium
GTTATCCGCCCTATCGAATGAAGGACCGAAGCGCACGCATCGCGCCGTGACGTAATGGCGTTCAGTACATCACACCATCACGGTTGATCTTCGGGTGCGCGGCATCTGACTGAACTCAGCAATCCACTTTCATTCGCGGCAACGAATGATCGATCCATACAAAGCCACTGGAGGCCAGCCCGATGACCACCCGTTCGTCATTCCGTACGATCACGCATCGCGCCGCCCTACTCTTCGCGCTGGCCTGGACATTCACCACCGCATTCCCCGCACACGCAGTCCAAGTCCCAGTCGATGACGTCGGCTCCTCGCCACCCACTACACCACCCGGCAACGGCGCCAAGCCCTATATCGAGCCGATCTGCCGCACGGTTACCGTCAAGGGACGTGTGTTCTACAACGATCTGCGCCGTAACGGTCGCTTCAGCGAACGCACGAACCAGGGGAATACGAAAGGCACTGCGGAGCCGTACACGCCGACGCCGAAGCCCGGCGACAACGCGAATGATCTTGGACTGCGCGACGCTACCGTTCGTCTGTACGAATTCGATCGTGCGTCCGGCATGGCGTGTCAACAGACGACTTATCTCGGCACCGCGATCGTTCAAAGCAACGGCGAATACGCTTGGCACGGCGAGGTGTGCGATACGTGCGCGGCCGATGGCGACGGCGCGGATGACAAAGGCGTTTCCATCGTTGCGCAGGTTTCGCTCGAGAATTGCAATGATCCCGCGCAACGCTGCTTTTCTATACGCGATCCTAAAGGGACCGGTGAGAAGGATCACTACGACGACAAGTGGGACGGGCCGGTATACACGCGTTGGCTGAAAGGTGCGGATCTGATTCAGCCGCGCGTCGTCAGCAAGTCCGGTGAGGTCGATCTCGGCGTGTACGGCTCTGCGGTGCCTTTCGTATTCCCCTGGTTCAAGCGTTCGCTGAAGCGACCGTTACGGCGCAGATCGTTGTAGAACACGCGGCCCTTCACGGTGACCGTGCGACAGATCGGTTCGACGTAGGGCTTGGCGCCGGAGCCGGGTGGCGTGGTGGGCGGTGGGGAGCCGACGTCATCGACTGGGACTTGGACTGCGTGTGCGGGGAGTGCAGTGATGAAGGTCCAGGCGAGTGCGGAGAGTAGGGCGGCGCGGTGTGTGATCGTGCGGAGTGTGGAGCGAACGGTCATGAGTCTGGCCTCCAGTGGCTTTGTGTGGATCGATCATTCGTTGCCGCGAATGAAAGTGGGATGAGTGCTGGAGGGGATTGGATAGGAAAGGCGAGTAGGGGGATATATGGCGGGGGGTATAGCGGCGGTACAATGTCTAAAGCGGACCAACGACGCGAGCCTATGGCAACCAATCTAAAACTTGATGACGAATTGATTCAGAGGGCACGAAATCTTGGCGGCCACAAAACGAAGCGCGCTGCTGTGACGCACGCGCTTGAGACGTATGTTCAGTGGCTGGGTCAACAGGCCGTGCTCGAGGATTTTGGAACGATCGACTACGGCCGGAAGCACGACTACAAGCAGCAACGTAGGCACACGTAGACTTATCCAGAGTCACGTCGTGGCGCTATCTCGAATGTCCGCGTTAGCTCTGGCCAGAGACGCAACATTTAAAGTTCGCCTCGGGTATCCCGTAATTCATAGCTTCCATGCTGCATTTTTACCACGCCGGACGCTTGTTAGAAATCCGCCTTGGGGAGCGGCGCTCTTGATCCAGACCGAAGTCGACGACGCTAGGGCGCGAATCGATCGGGGGCCCATCGAGGCTAGCTGGATCACCTGCGATGTCGGAGAAGCGAACGTCCTCGCTGCGCGCGGAGTTCCGGTTCGCAAGTTCAGACTGGAGGCTCCAGTGTCGTTGCGCTAACCGAGACGAAGGCCAGTAACATTTGTCGACGTCTGGAAGAACTAAACACCGAAATCGTCCGAGCGGAGCGTACGCCAATATCAACGCGCCATCTAACCTCGATCATGCTCATGGCGAGGCTACGCAATGCATTATTTTGTCGCGACTGCTCGATGTTGCGAAGTCACTAAACGTACTAGCAACGCCACTGCGTACTGACCAAACGAGGTGACATGGAACAACACTACGTCAACTGGATCGCCAACTTTATCTGGGGCATCGCGGACGATGTCCTGCGGGACCTCTACGTTCGTGGCAAGTATCGCGATGTCATCCTCCCGATGACCGTGCTGCGTCGCTTGGACGTCGTACTTGAGCTCACCAAGCAGGCAGTGCTCGACATGAAGGTCTCTCTCGACAAGGCCAAGATCACTAACCAGGACCAGGCGCTCCGGCAGGCTGCCGGGCAGGCGTTCTACAACACCTCCAAGTTCACGCTGCGAGATCTGAAGAACCGTGCAAGTCAGCAAGCGCTCAAGGCGGATTTCGAGGCCTATCTCGATGGCTTCTCACCCAACGTGCAGGAGATTCTCGAAAACTTTGAGTTCCGCAACCAGATCCCGCGCCTTTCGAAGGCCGACGCCCTCGGAACGCTGATCGAAAAGCTGCTCTCGCCCGACATCAACCTGAGCCCCAACCCCGTTAAGAATGGCGACGGCTCCGTGAAACACCCTGGCCTCGACAACCACGCGATGGGAACGATCTTCGAAGAGCTGGTGCGCCGGTTCAACGAGGAGAACAACGAAGAGGCCGGCGAGCACTGGACGCCGAGAGACGCGGTAAAGCTGATGGCGCGGCTCATCTTCTTACCGATTGCCGATCAAATCGAGTCGGGCACGTACCTCCTCTACGATGGTGCCTGCGGCACTGGCGGCATGCTTACCGTGGCCGAAGAAACGCTTCAGCTGCTTGCCAAGGAACACGGCAAGCAGGTCGCAACACATCTCTACGGCCAGGAGATCAACGCTGAGACCTACGCCATCGCCAAAGCCGACCTGCTGCTCAAGGGGGAAGGGGACGCGGCGGACAATCTGGTCGGCGGTCCGGAGCATTCCACGCTCGCCAACGACGCGTTCCCGTCGCGCGAGTTTGATTTTATGCTCAGCAATCCGCCCTACGGCAAGAGCTGGAAGAGCGATCTGGAACGCATGGGAGGCAAGGATGGCATCAAGGACCCGCGTTTCATCATCCAGCATGCGGGCGACGCAGAGTATTCGCTGCTCACGCGCTCCAGCGACGGCCAGATGCTGTTTCTGGCCAACATGCTCAGCAAGATGAAGCAGAGCACGAAGCTCGGCAGTCGCATCGCCGAGGTGCACAACGGATCTTCGCTGTTCACCGGCGATGCTGGCCAGGGCGAAAGCAACATCCGCCGTTGGATCATCGAGAATGACTTGCTTGAGTCGATTGTCGCCTTGCCGCTCAACATGTTTTACAACACCGGCATCGCGACCTACATCTGGGTGCTAACTAATCGCAAGCCAGCGCACCGGCAGGGCAAGGTCCAGCTCATCGACGCTACGCAATGGTACAAGCCGCTGCGCAAGAATCTCGGAAAGAAGAACTGCGAGCTGGCTGAGGACGACATTGGTCGCATCTGCGACGCCTTCCTCAAGTTCGAGGAGACCGAGCAGTCAAAGATTTTCCGTAATGCTGCATTCGGCTACTGGAAGGTCACCGTTGAGCGGCCACTGCGCCTGAAAGGTATCGACCCCGTGCGGGCCTACACCCCGAAGGAGATCAAAGCGCTCAGGACCGAAGGCCGGGTGGATGAAAGCGCCCCGCCGGTTATCACGAAGATCCACAAGCCAGGCAAGGCCGATCCCAACCCGTTGCTCGGTCTGTTCCCGGTCATCATCGGTGACAAGCCTTGCGTGGTGGAGTACGAGCCCGACAGCGAACTTCGCGACACTGAGCAAGTGCCACTGCTTGAAGACGGTGGCATCGACTCGTTTCTCCGGCGCGAAGTGTTGCCTCACGCAACCGACGCGTGGTACGACCCAGCTAGCGTCAAGACGGGCTACGAAGTGAGCTTTACCCGCCACTTCTACAAACCGCAGCCCCTGCGCACACTGGAAGAAATTCGCGCCGACATCGTTGCGCTTGAGAAAGAGACAGAAGGCTTGGTGGGCGAAATAATCGGACGAGGGAAGTAATTCATGTCCACGCAACGTTATTCCGTCACCCCGCACCCCATCGATACCTTGCTTACCTGGGTCAAGTCGGGTGAGATCGCAATCCCCGAGATTCAGCGTCCGTTCGTGTGGGAGCCGACCAAGGTTCGCAATCTGCTCGACTCGCTCTACCAAGGCTACCCCGTCGGCTATCTGATTGCTTGGCGCAACCCGACAGTGCGTCTCAAGGATGGAACCTCATCGGCTGGCAAGCGCATTTTGATTGACGGACAGCAGCGCGTGACGGCGCTGATGGCAGGTCTGCTCGGACGTGAAGTGCTAACCAAAGATTACGAGACCGTCCGCATTCGGATCGCCTTTCATCCGCAGACGGAAAAGTTCGAAGTCGCGAACCCCGCCATCCGAAAGGACGTGGCGTGGATCGAAGACGTGGCCGATGTCTTCGCCCCAGATGCCGACCTGATCGACCTGACCGAGAGTTACGCCGCCAAGAATCCGTCAGCGGATCGCAAGCAGGTCGGCAGGGTGCTTCAGAAGCATCGACATCTCAGTTACCGCCTTCCAGCACCGTTGCCGGAGGTTTTGCGCCACGTCGAGGAAACTGGTTAAGTCATGACGATCAAGCGACGGGGAAAAGTAGTCGCCATGATTGGACCGCCAACTCCCTCGCAAACCCTCGCCAGCATGAAGCCGTGGGAGCGGGTGCGGCTCATAGGCAGTCGGTTACTTGCGGCGCCGGGAGAGTCCGTGCTTCGCTGGCGTGATTTTGAGGCGCCACGTTAGGCCGATTAACAAGCAACACGCCGTAGTGCGCGCAATGTTGATGCTTCTATGCAGGCGACCAGCACAATTTCTTCGAAGGCCAATCAGCAAGCCTACGTACAGATGCAATGGATCTGGCCGTTTCGGCCCGGGTATACTAAGGGTCGTAAGCAACTTCTATTGGACTCACCATGGGCAATGTCGCAACTCCACAGACGTTGGCACTGCGCTGGGCCGAAGTCATGCGTGACTCCGCGCTCACCGACCTGCCTTATAAGATAGAACTCAACGCATGGGGAAAAATCGAAATGAGCCCAGCGAGCAATCTACACGGGCGACTTCAAGCGCGGCTCGCTGCCGAATTGGCGACCCAGCTCGCGGCAGGGGAAGCGATAACGGAGTGCTCGATTCTCACCGAGCTCGGCGTACGAGTTCCGGATGTTGCGTGGGCATCTAAAGAATTCCTCGATACCTACGGCGAAGCGACGCCCTTTCCGCTCGCTCCTGAAATCTGCGTGGAGATTACTTCGCCGTCTAACTCGGAGGATGAGATCCAAAACAAAACGCGTGCTTATCTCGCTGCGGGCGCACGAGAAGTATGGATCGTGAGCGAAGAAGGATCGATCGAATACCACGACCGCAATGGCAAGCAACCCAAGAGCGCCTTCAACTTAAATATCGAATTGCCGAGGTTTTCTAAGCGATCGGGTTAGTTGGTTCTAGATCTAAGGGAGATCAATTTCATAGTCGTGGCTCCCTACCGATTGGCGAATACAAGTTCGCCGCATTAATCCGTCCTCCTCGCAACCCTGCATAGCATGAAGGCTTTAGACGCATGACTCATCAACGCTCGGTTACTTGCCGAGCCGGTGAGTCCGTTCTTCACGATGAGGATTTTGCGTCGTTACGTTGCGAGCGGCGCCGGAGATGGTTCTCCACAACTCTCCATGACCGTTATCACTATTAGGGCGAATCCTAAGGCGTATCTTTGGGACGTGCTGATTGCGCAGATGCGATCAGCAGGTTTACTGCTGCCAAGAATTTTGACGAATATCGTGCTGATCGCATGCTTCGTTCAGCGGTCGAGCGAAAGATTGGCATCATCGGCGAGGCGCTAAGTCGGCTGGCCAGAATCGATCCACAGCTTGCTGCCGAAATTCCCGATCTGCCACGCATCGTCGCGCTCAAAGATCATCTCATGCACGAATATGCAGCAGTCGACGATCAACTCATTTGGCGAACCGTGCACGAGAATCTGCCGCACCTAATCGATGTTCTCCAGCGGTTGCTCGCCGCTGCAAAACCGCATGGATCTAAGTAGCACCTGCGGTCGTACGCGATAGCGCGGTCACGTTTCTAGCGCATCGGCAGACCGTGGGTTTGCGCGGCATCACCGATAAGTTGTAACGCGGCAACTTCGCTAAAAACCTCTTCTGACAAGCGCGACCGCTTCTATCGTATGCACGACTTGCCGTTATCAACGTGCGCTGTCCGTCAGCTGTAATGGGGTATTGTATGTAGATATCTGCGGCAGCCGTCGCACAGAAAGCAAGGGAGTCTTACCGATGATTCGAAACGCCGGCTTGTTCTGGGCTTTGCTGATCGCGGTTGGTTTCATCACCCACGAGACGACCACTTTCGCATCCGCGTCCCCGTACAAAGCCAACGCTGTGGTTCAGTATTTGGATGGCGCCGAGCTGCAAGCGGAGACTGATGCTCAGCGGCGCGAGATCGCACGGGCCCTGCAGGACATGCTCAAGAAACCCGCAGCCCAGCTCAGAGCTCAGCGTTACGCCGGCGATTCCGGTAAGCCTGGCGAACTCAGCATTACCGATCTATTGCGCGCGCACTTCGTGCCGACACGCCCGGCATCCCTCGACGCGAACCAGTTCTATCGAGAAGTGCGACAACCTGAAGCGCGAGCTGCGATCCGCAAGCAACTCGAGAGCGTCAAGCGAGCCTTGAGTACTGGACAGTAATCTGAAGGCTTTGCCGGGGAGCCGTCATGGCGAACAAGTGCATATACCATCCGGGCCGCGATGCGACCTTGGCAGTGGGCGGTAAAAACTACTGTGCTCAATGTGACGCAGGCATTAAAGCGGCGGTGGCGCTCGTGAGCCGACATGTAGAGCCGAAGGACTGCTTCGTTTGGTATGTGCGGCAAGATGTTTGGCAATCGATCAGCGGGACAGGCTGTGCGCATTGGATTGCGCACCAGAGAAATATCCAAAGCACAATTGCAGCAGAAGCCTGCTTAACGGGCCAAGTCTATCGCGTGCGGACGCTCGTCCACGGGTTGCCCACTATTGCTGTTTCCCAAGTGCAGATAGGCGATATTTACGTGTCTCCGGCTATCGATCATGTTGGTCTGATCAGTCGAATAGTCCCGGGTGCGGCCAACAAGGAAACAAAAATCTATATACGCCATGATTCCAGCGGGCAAGGCGGAGTCTTCGAAAATGAGTTTGCAACGTACTTCCATGGTCGTGGATCGTTCCGGCGATTAGCGTGATAGGCGCAAGTGCTCGCGTGACACTTATGTGGGTCTCTGCTACGGCTGACGACTACGCGAGCTGTTCGCCGAAGAAGTAACGGGCGTGGTCTGGACCGTACCAAGCTCGTGAAGCTGACAGTTGAAATCTCCAACGTAATGACGTCGCGCTAAGCCCACTCGCAAAGAAACTGAACTCGAGAAAGTTGGGGCCGAGGCACTGAAGTTGACCCTAGGGAGTGCGCCGCATTGGTACAGCGACTCCTCGCGAGCCTGGAGGAAGATAGGGAGATCGAAGAAGCGTGGGCTGTCGAGGTCGAGCGCCGAATCGCTGACGTCGAAAGTGGCGCTGTTCAATTAATTCCGATCGAGGAAGCGCTCGCGCGCGTTCGTGCCGCGTTGGCGTGAGGCTGTTCATCGTTCCAGCAGCCTTAGCCGAGCTGCATGACATCGCAATTTTCTACACCGCAGCCGCGAACCTCAAACTAGGTGAAGCGTTCGTCGCCGAGTTCGAACGGGTTGTAAGTGCCATCCCGCGCCGTTAGCGCATCGGTTAGCGCTGAGCGGGTTGCTTTACGCGCGGGGTCATGAAAGGTCGCCACCGGTGCGATGCGACGATACGTCACGCGCATGTCGACCACGGATAGAGCTTGTCGGAGATTGGTGCGGCAGTGAAGCTGCATTAGTCGGCGTTAGCCGTATTGTTGCTCGCGAAGAAAGTAGACTGTGAGTCGTATTCGTGGAGTGCGTTAGACAACTTGGAAAAATGAGCGAAGGTCGCAAACAGCGGCGTCCGGCTAAGCCACGCTGCATCGTAGTCGCCGGACCGAATGGCGCTGGGAAGACGACCTTCGCCCGCGAGTTTCTTCCAAACGATACCGAGATCGTTCATTTTGTGAATGCTGACTTGATCGCCAGTGGACTTGCACCTCTGAAGCCTGAGCTTGCATCCCTGACAGCGGGCCGGCTGTTCCTGAAGGGACTCGACCGGCTCGCTGGCTTGCGAATCAGTTTCGCGTTTGAGAGCACTTTAAGCGGGACAAACTACTTATCTAAACTCAGGCGGTGGAAGGCGGCCGGATATCGAATAGAAATTGTTTTTCTGAAAGTGCGATCACCGCGACTTGCGCTGCGAAGAATCGCTGCGCGCGTTCGTCAAGGTGGGCACGACGTGCCCAAGGTCGACGTGCTGAGGCGGTTCAGTCGCGGCGGGCTAATTTCGAGACGGTATACCGCCCCGTGGCAGATGCGTGGACCGTGTATGATAATTCCGGTAGCACACCGCGATTACTAGAGCGTGGACCATGAAAGCGAGGAGACGGCTCAGCAAATCCGAAGAATTTTCGAAGTCTGTGGGCAAAGCGCTGCGCAGAGCCGCAAAGCGAGCCCGAGAAACTGCGCGTATGCACGGTACGCCGGTCTACATTTGGCGCGACGGCAAGATCGTGGCGGAAAAACCATAGTCGAATGCGCTATTTGTCCTTGCGTTCCGTAGCGCTTCTCGCACACTACTCGCGAGCCTGCAGGAAGATGCCGAGATCGAAGAAGCGTGGGTTGTCGAGGTCGAGCGCCGAATCGCTGAAGTCGAAAATGGCGCTGTTCAATTAATTCCGATCGAGGAAGCGCTCGCGCGTTCGTGCCGCGTGGACGTGAAGCTGTTCATCGTTCATGAGTGCGCCCAAGAGCGAACGATTTTGATTTTCTACTAGAGCGCGCAGAAAATTTGTTTGTCCTCAGCCTTCCCGCCCCCGAAACATCCCATCGAGTATTCGCGCAAGATCTTCAACCGTGTTGGGTTTCAAAATCATCGAGTGCACGCCGATGCTGCGCGCGGTGTCCTCATCGCGCGGATTCACATACCCGGACGTCATCAGAACCGGGACGTCAGGACGAATCGCAAGTATGGCTCCGGCAAGCTCGAAGCCCGACATGCCCGGCATCGATAGATCGCTCACCACCACGTCGAACGCACTCGGGTCTGCCTGAAAGTTCTGCAGCGCTGTTGCCGGTTCGCTGTAGCCGGTGACGTGGTAGCCAAGCCGTTCGAGCGCGCGGGTGGCGAGCTGCACCAGGGCGTGCTCGTCGTCCACGTAGAGGACACGTTCTCCACGCGCCGGCAAGATCGCGCGCTGTGCGGGTGGCGCAACGCGAGCTTCGTTTGCGGCGGCGGGGAAGTAGAGATGGAACGTGGTGCCTTTTCCCGGCTGGCTATACACCGTCACTGCGCCATCGTGGCCGCGCATGATGCCGTGCACGACGGACAATCCCAAACCCGTACCTTTGCCGGCCGGTTTGGTGGTGAAAAACGGTTCGAAGACGCGCTCTAGCGTTGCCTGGTCCATGCCGTGGCCGTCATCGCTTACCGTCAGCCGCGCGTAGCATCCTTCTCGCAGATCGACGGATGCGTGCAGCAGATCCGCGCCCACCATCACCGCATGCAGACGGATCTCGACCAG
>JBBRGM010000140.1:0-9748 GCA_038240725.1 Burkholderiales bacterium
GAGGCGCAGGCGTTGTGTCAGGACTTTTTGATTCGCGTGACCAGCTTCTTTCGCGACCCGGAATCGTTCGAAGGACTGACTAAGACCGTCTTCCCGCGACTGCTGGAACAGCATCCACCGAAAACGCCGTTACGCATCTGGGTGGCGGGTTGCGCCAGCGGCGAAGAGGTCTATTCCATCGCGATCTGTCTTCTCGAATTTCTGGGCGAGCGTGCCAGCGGCATGCACATTCAGATCTTCGGCACCGATGTAAGTGAAGCTGCGATCGAGACCGCGCGCGCCGGCCGCTACATCGAGAACATCGCCCGCGACGTATCGCCCGAGCGCCTGCAGCGCTTCTTCGTCAGGACCCAAGAGTACTATCAGGTGATCAAACCGGTGCGCGATCTATGCATCTTTGCCACGCAAAACGTGACGCGCGACCCGCCGTTCTCGCGACTGGATCTGGTGAGCTGTCGCAATTTGCTGATCTATCTCGACCCGGTGCTGCAGCGACGTGTGATCCCGCTGTTCCACTATGCACTGAGTCCGTGGGGCGTTCTCATGCTCGGCCCGGCCGAGTCGATCGGCTCCTTCTCCGAGTTGTTCGGCCTGCTCGATAGCAGGAATAAAACCTACAGCAAAAAACCGCTGGCTACGCGTGCGCACGTGCAGTGGCTGGAAGGCTATCCCGTGCGCAATGTACGGCAGCGCGAGGCGGCCAGCGAGGCTGCCCCGGAGCCGCCTGCTCACGACAAGCTGCAGCGCGAGGCCGACCGCATTGCGTTGGCGCGCTACGTTCCGGCTGCGGTGCTATGCGATGAGGAACTGAACGTCGTCGAGTTTCGCGGAGACACCGCGCCCTATCTCATGCACCCGTCCGGGCCTCCCAGCCGCAATCTGCGTGATCTTGCGCGCCCTGCGCTGCTGGTGGCGCTCAGCAATACCATCCAGCGGGCGCGTAGAGACAACGCTCCGGTACGGAGCGCCTCCGTTCGAATCGAGGTCAACGGCGAGATGCGAGCGATCGCTCTGGAAGTGATGCCGTTGACGCTGGACGCAACCAACTTGCCGGGGTTTTTGATTTTCTTCGAAGTGACATCGCTTGCGTCTGCTCTAGTGCAAGAAGGCTCTGCAGGGGTCTGGGCCGCACTTAAGGCAATGATCGCCGGCGCACAGCGCGGATCGGGAACGCCATCGCGACAGCAGGCACAGACCGAGAATGCACTGCTCAAACGCGAGCTTGCCGCCGGCCGCGATCATATCCGCACGATCAACGAAGAGCACGATGCCGGCAAAGAAGAGCTGCGTGCCTCGCAGGAAGAGCTGCTGTCCAGCAATGAAGAATTTCAGAGCACCAATGAGGAGCTCGAAACCGCCAAGGAAGAGCTGCAGTCGACCAACGAGGAGCTGACCACCACCAACGACGAGCTGCGCCATCTCAATCGCGAGCTGAAGGAATTGAATGCCAAAGTCGCAGAAGCGCGCGACTACGCCGACGCGATCGTCGAGACCGTAAACGAGCCTCTTCTAGTCCTCGATCATAATCTTCGCATCGTGCGCGCGAACACAGCCTTCGATAACTGCTTCAAGACTATTCGCGGTGGCACCGAAGGGGGCCTGATTTACGAAGTCGCTGATCGTTCGTGGGACAACCCGGCGTTGCGCGCGCGGCTCGATCAGATTGTTGCGCAGGGAAGGTCGTTTCGCGATTACCAGGTGACGCAGGTGTTTCCCACAATCGGTAACAAGACGATGAGAATCAGCGGAACGCGTCTGCACTGGGCGGGGCACGCATTAATCCTGCTCGCGATGGCTGACGTCACCGACCGGGAAAACGCGCTCAGCACGCTAAAAGAAAGCGACCGGCGCAAGGACGAGTTTCTCGCGATGCTGGCGCACGAGTTGCGCAATCCTCTTGCGGCGATTCGCAGCGCTCTGGAGCTGTGGCAGCGCGGCGATGCAGGCGCCGGTGCCGAGCAGCGTGCACAGACGATACTGAAACGGCAGCTTCAGAAGCAGGTCCGGCTGGTGGATGACCTGCTCGACCTTTCGCGCATTTCGAGCGGCATCATTGCGCTTCAGAAAACGCCGCACGATTTGGTGCAGACCGTGCAACAAGCGCTGGAAACCACCCAGGCCCAAATGGACTCCCGTCAACATCAGCTGGTGCTTGCGCTGCCAAACCACCTGATGGTCGACGGCGATGCAACGCGGCTGGATCAGGTAATCACGAATCTCTTGAGCAATGCTGCGAAATATACCAACCCCGGCGGACGTATCGAGCTGACGCTCGCTCGCGAAGGCCAGCAAGCGGTCCTCACGGTTATCGACAATGGCATTGGAATCGTTCCGGCACTACTACCTGTCGTGTTCGACCTGTTCGTGCAGGCCGAGCGGTCACTCGACCGTGTTCAGGGCGGCTTGGGAGTTGGGCTCACTCTCGTGCGCCGCATCGTCGAGCTGCATGGCGGCAGCGTCGAGGCTCGGAGCGCGGGCGCCGGCCAAGGCAGCACCTTTATCGTCAGGTTACCCGCGTCGCTCACGGTGAGCGCCCCATCGCCCACGGCCGAGATCGATCATGCCGATCGCACACTGTCTTCGAGTCGCAGAATTCTGATTGTCGACGACAATGCCGATTCGGCGGAGAGCATGGAGATGTTGCTGCAGCTCGAAGGCCACGAAGTACAGATCGCAGTCGAAGGCCATTCCGCGATTGAGATGGTCGCGACATTTCGACCTGACGTGGTGTTGCTCGATATCGGTCTGCCGGGCATGGATGGGTACGATGTAGCGAGACAGTTGCGCAAACTGCCGCACACAAAAGCGTTGTTATTGATCGCTCACAGCGGATATGGTGGTCCGCAAGATCGCTTGCGCTCAAAAGAAGCCGGCTTCGACCATCACGTGGTAAAACCCGCGACGCTGGAGCAGATAACGGCGTTGATCGGCGCCTAGCGCCGGCGAGCTTCGTGCACGACATCAGCGATGAAGTCGTTCAATCACGTCGATTCAGTCGATAGCAGCTTCCATTGCCTGGCGCGTTAGCTCATGCCTGACTGCGCTGCAGCCTCGGGCTGTGCGGCCACGCGATAAGCTTCGCGCTCGAAATGATTGTGCCAATACGGATGCTGCCCGCGCATGAGCGCGAGCAGACTCGATCCGGCATAGAGCACGAAAAACAAAATGCCCCACCGCTCATATTGGCGTACGTGAACGTGCTCGTGCGATCGCAGGCGAGCGAGCACGTTGTGATCGACGCCGATGATCACATGGCCGAAGGTGATGGCGGCGAACTGCATCGCGCGCGGCAGGCGGGCCACCAGGCCGTGGAGATCGCCGCCGCCGATTTCCAGCACACCATCGACAACCCGACCGCGTGCGCCGAGCGACCACGCGGGAACACTCAGCAATAATCCGACGGCCGTGGCAGGGGACGTCCAGCAATAGCGCAGTAGGCGGTGAGCAACGCCGTCGGCGTGGCGCGATGAATCGCGCACGGAATTGTTCGCCACTCAGCTCATCAGTGCGAACGGGCCGCCTTTCTCCAACGCGCGCTGGTAGGCACGCCGCGAGTGAATGCGTTCCAGGAAAGCCCATAGCTTGGGCCGGCCGGCATTCAAGCCGCCGCGCGCTGCGGCGCCCTCGACCGGAAAACTCATCTGAATATCTGCAGCGCTGAATTCTTCGCCGGCAAACCACGCGCGATTGCTAAGCTCGCTTTCCTGATAGTCGAGATGCAGCTTGAGCTGCGGTTGGATGAACGTCTGCATCACCTTCGAGGAGACGGCGCGCACGATCGGGCGTATGAAGAATGGCATCGGCCCCTTCGGCAAACGTCCGAAGATCAAGCTCAGTAATAACGGCGGCATCGCGGAGCCTTCGGCATAGTGCAGCCAATAGCGATAGCGCAGGTATTCAGCTGTCTCGGCGGCGGGCCGCAAACGGCCATTGCCGTAGCGGTCGAGCAGGTACTCGATGATCGCGGCCGATTCAGCGACCGTCTGATCGCCGTCGGTGATCACCGGCGATTTACCGAGGGGATGCACCGCGCGCAGCGACGGCGGCGCAAGCATAGTGGTGGAATCGCGCTGATAGCGTTTCACCTCGTATTCGAGTCCCAGCTCTTCCAACAGCCAGAGGATGCGCTGCGAGCGCGAGTTGTTCAAATGATGGACCGTGATCATTGGCGCTTTTTAATGTCGAGTTACGCTGCGAAGAAAAATTCGGTTACATTGCGCATGCCACGGCTTGCTGGGTTAACCCAGCAAGCTCGATGCACAACAACGCTTCGATGAAATCAACGCTTCGGATGAGATCAACGCTTCGATGAAAATCACCGCTTCGATGAAAATCAACTACGGGTTGCTGCGCGCTCTGCTGCTTGTTGGTATGACACTCTACGCTGCCGACCGTGCGTGCGCCGATGACCCCACCGATCCCAATGCGCACGTCATCGCGGAATCGCACGGCCCGGTACCGCCGGCGACGTGCGACATGTCCAACTGCGGCACCATCCTTACCATCCGCCACCGCTTCGGTTTGGAGTCGGTTACGTCCGAGGACGGCCCCGGCGTTTATCTCGGTACGGAAGTCGGCACATCGCTCGGCTACGACGGCTACTTGCCGGATCCCATGTATCCAGTGGATCCGCTGGACCCGTACGACGACGACTACGATCCGATGCTGACCGAAGAGAGCTCGCTGCAAAAAGAGTCCGAGCTGTGGGACATCGATGTTCAAATGCAGGACGGTACGACGCAAACCATCGAGCAGGATTTCCAGCCATTGCTCCGACCCGGCGCGCGCGTGCTGGTGGAAGGTAATTCAGTGCGGCTGGCGGACTGATCTTGCACTCTAGCTATCCCCTGCGCCGCTTGTCGCAACGAACAATTTTCGGCGCACGTGCAGAGCGTATTCGATGAGCACATCGAACGACGACGTCACGTTCTACCATAACCCTCGCTGCAGCAAGAGCCGCAGCGCGCTAGCGTTGTTGCAGGAACGCGGGGTCGTGCCGCGTATCGTCGAATACCTGCAGCAACCGCCGAGCCGAGATACGCTGGCCGAGGTGATTCGACTGCTCAAGGTCAAACCGGAAAATCTGGTGCGCAAAGGCGAAGCGATCTATCGCGAGCAGTACAAGGACAAGCATCTTACGGACGAGCAGTGGATCGATGCGCTCGCGCAGCATCCGATACTGATCGAGCGGCCGATCGCCGTGCGCGGCAACCGTGCGGTGATCGGGCGGCCGCCTGAAGCCGTTCTCGACTTGCTGGACTGAGCGACACCGCAAGGCAGGGCGCATCTGTACGCGGCTGCCGTTTGGTGCAGAATGGGCCGCACCGACGTGAGCGCATCTCATGCTCACGCGAACCATCGAGGAGACATCGCATGAGTCAATCGATCAGCGCCGATCGTCCTGCTGGCCGCGATTCGCACCCGCTCGGCCGTAAGCTTGCTGTCGCCGGCCTTACCCTTGCAATTATCGGCGCCGTTTTTGCGGTCGTGTCCGGCCTCGGTTATCGCCTGGGCCTATGGCACTTCCGCATCGGCTTCAAGATTCTCGAATGGGCGTTCTACGGCGCGATCGCTGCTGCGCTGATTTCCATTGCGGCTTTGGTCGTCAGCCGCGCCAAGAATCCAGCGGTGCTCACCATTGCGGTGCTTGGGCTGTTGATCGGTTTGGTTACCGCATACATACCGTGGAGCTACAAGAAGACGGTCGCGAGTCTGCCTTACATCCACGACATCACCACCGACATTCAGCACCCGCCGGAGCTCATCACGGCGGCGAAACTGCGCAAGACCGATGATCACCCGGTCGCCTATGACGGACCTGAGATCGGCGCGGAGCAGAAGGAAGCGTATCCGGACATCCGTCCGCTGATAACGAAGGCGTCGAAAGATCAGGTTTTCAAAGCCGCGGAATCAGCGCTGAAAGATATGCGCGTCGAGATCGTCGACGCGAACGCAGCAGAGGGCAGGCTGGAGGCGGTCGACACGACCTTGCTGTTTGGTTTCAAAGACGACATGGCCGTGCGCATTCAAGAAGTCGGCGAAAACACGCGCGTCGACGTGCGCTCGAAATCACGCGTTGGGCGCAGCGACCTGGGCAAGAACGCCAAGCGCATTCGCACGTTCATGACCAAGCTGCAAAACGCCTTACCGGCTGGTTAATTGCAAATGCTTCAGGCGGAGACACTCGCAGCGCTTCCCGCATAGACGTGCGCGGCTGACCTCAGCTCGCGGCGCACATCTTCGAGAATCATTTCCGCCCCGCGTTCAGCGATCACTACCGTTGGCGCATTCGTATTGCCGGACGTAATACGCGGCATAACCGACGCGTCGATCACGCGCAAACCGGTCATCCCACGAACGCAGAGCCGATCGTCGACGACCGCAAGCTCGTCGTTGCCCATCTTGCAGGTACCCACCGGATGGAAGATGGTGGTGCCGAGATCGCCGGCGGCTTGCATCAACTCGGGATCGGATTCGAGATTCGCTCCCGGCTTCAATTCTTTCGGCTGATATTGCTTCAGCGCGTTCGCGGCCATGATGCGGCGGGTGAAGCGGATCGAGTCGACCGCTACGCGCCGGTCGATTTCGGTGGACAGATAATTCAGCGTGATCGCCGGCGCGGCCTGCGGATCGGTGCTCTTGATGCGCACATGGCCGCGGCTGGTCGGCTGCAGATTGCACACCGATGGCGTGATCGCCGCGTACGAATGCAGCGGATCGCCGAATTTGTCGAGGGACAACGGCTGCACGTGCCATTCTATGTTTGCCGCAGGCTGGCCCGGATCGCTGCGCGCAAACGCACCGAGCTGGGATGGCGGCATCGTGAGCGGCCCGGTTTTGAACAGGGCGTACTCCATCGCCATCGCCGCTTTTCCGAATAAGCTGTTCGCACGCTGATTGAGCGTGATCACGCCATTCACGCTGTAGACGATGCGCACCTGCAAATGATCGTGCAGATTTTCCCCTACGCCGGGCAGGTCGTGCAGCACCGGGATGCCGAATCCGCGCAGGAACGCGCCTGGCCCGATCCCGGACAGTTGCAGAAGCTGCGGCGATCCGATGGAGCCTGCGCACAATATAACTTCGCGTTTCGCATGGATCACGCGCTCGCTGCCATCGGCCGCGCGTACGTCAACGCCGGTCGCACGGCGCTGCCCGTCGCGTGACTCGACGTGAATACGCTGCACCTGCGCATTCGTCGTTATCGTCAGGTTGCGCCGATGCATTACCGGACGCAGAAATGCTTTGGTCCCACTCCAGCGCGCACCGCGTTTCTGATTCATCTGGAAGTAGGCGTTGCCGAAATTATCGCCGCGATTGAATTCGGCGATTTTCGGAATGCCGCATTCTTCGGCGGCGTCGCGCCAGGCATCGAGAATTTTCCAGTTCACTCGACGCTCCTCGACGCGCAGCTCGCCGCCGACGCCGTGCCATTCGTCCGCGCCGTGCACGTAGTCTTCGGTGCGCTTGAAGTAGGGCAGCACCTCATTCCACGACCAGCCGCGATTACCGAGCGATGCCCAATGGTCGTAATCGCTGCGCTGGCCGCGCATGTAGACCATCGCGTTGATCGACGAGCAGCCGCCCAGCACGCGTCCGCGCGCATAGCCGATCGAGCGTCCGTTCAAACCTGCGTCCGGTTCGGTTTTGAAGCACCAGTCGGTGCGCGGATTGCCGATCGTGTAGAGATAGCCGACCGGAATGTTGATCCAGAAATAGTTGTCCTTGCCGCCGGCCTCCAACAGCAGGACGCTGACGTCGGGATCGGCCGAGAGGCGGTTCGCCATTACACAGCCGGCGGTGCCGCCGCCGACGATCACGTAGTCATAACGATCCTGCGGTGGTGCCATCGATTGCTCCCAGGGGACTTGCCAGCCTCAAGGTCGTGATCTTAACGTCAACCGCCTTGGTCCGGTAACGACCGTCGATGCGCAACGTTGCATGTGCCGCTTCGCTGCACGGCGGCGCCGCGCTGGGTGCTCGGCGTTACGTTGTAGACTGTTATTTTCGTCATCGAGATTGCGACCGTGGAAACGTTATCGCTCGCTGCGCGACTGCGGCAATGCGCGGTCATCCCCGTGTTGCGGCTATCCACACGCGCGGCCACCGAGTACGCGATCGACTGTCTGATCGACGCGGGATTTCAAACGGTCGAGATCACACTCACGACGCCGGACGCGGTCGCGCTGATCGCCCAGTTGCGCGGTCGCGATCTAAACGGCGTCCTGCTTGGCGCCGGTACCGTGCTCGATCTCGACACCGCCCGACGCTGCCTCGATGCGGGAGCGGACTATCTGGTCTCTCCCGGGCTCGTTGCGGGACTCGCGCAGGTTGCGCGCGACGCCGGCCGTGCGGCGCTCGTCGGTGCTTTCACGCCGGGAGAAGTGCTGAGCGCATGGCATGAAGGCGCGGAAGTCGTGAAGATATTTCCGGCGGCGACCGGCGGTCCGTCGCACCTGCAGGCGTTGCACGCCGTGTATCCGGAGATTCCCCTGTGTCCCACCGGCGGCGTCTCGCAAACCAACATGCTCGATTACTTCAAGGCCGGTGCTTCGATGGTCGGCGTCGGCAACAACATCGTCGATCAAACAGCGCTCGCGGCGCGGGACCGCGCCGGTGTGATTCGTCACGCGCGGGCCTATCTCGATCTCGCGCGCACGCTGCCACAATCGCAATGACGCAAACCATAATCTCCAGGCCGCTCGACATGGTGTCATTGGGCGAACCGATGTACGAGTTCTCGCAGATTCCAGGCGAGGCCAATCGCTATCTGCAGGGATTCGGCGGCGACACGATGAATGCGTCGATCGCCGCGGCACGCCAGGGCGCGAAGGTCGCCTACGTCACTCGGCTCGGCGACGACGAATTCGGCAAACGGTTTCTCGAGTTGTGGCGCGCCGAAGGGATCGACGTTTCCGGCGTCGCCATCGACGACTCGGCGCACACCGCGGTGTACTTCATCCACCACGGGCCGGAGGGACATGTGTTCAGCTATCTGCGCGCAGGCTCGGCTGCGAGCCGGATGCGTCCGGATCGGTTGCCGCTGGAACTGATCGGCCGCGCGCGCTTCTTTCACACCTCCGCGATCTCGCAGGCGATCTCGGCGTCAGCCTGCGATACGGTGTTCGCCGCGATCGAGCACGCCAAATCCGCTGGCGCGCTGTTCGCCTACGATCCCAACCTGCGTCTGCGGCTGTGGTCGCTGCCGCGCGCGAAAGCGGTGATCGGCGCGTCCATCGCGCTATGCGATTATTTCTTACCGAGCCTCGACGACGTGCGCGTGATCTCGGGCTTGCAGGCGCCCGACGAGATTCTCGATTGGGCGCATCGGCTCGGCCCAAATAATGTGGTTCTGAAGCTCGGATCGAATGGCACGCTGGCCAGCGACGGCAAACGCCGTGAGCATTTCGCGGCTCACAAAGTAAATGCGGTGGATGCAACCGGCGCCGGCGATTGTTTTGCCGGATCGTTTCTGACACGGCTCGCGCACGGCGATGATTTCTGGCAAGCCGCGCGCTACGCCAACGCTGCAGCGGCGTTGACGACGACCGGCTTCGGCGCGGTCGCGCCATTGCCACGACCGGAAGCTGTGCAGGCGTTGCTGCGAAACGCATGACTGTATGCCGGCCGCGGCGCGCACGCGCCGCTGCGTCCGGCAGTCACAGCGCCAGCGGCGACCCGTACCCGGTCAGCTCGAGGTAACCCAGCCCGGCGGGCACGCCCCCTCGGTTCACGCGAACCGCACCTT
>JBBRGM010000141.1:0-9707 GCA_038240725.1 Burkholderiales bacterium
GCGGATGTTGCACTGGGGCCTGTTCGCAGTATTGCTGCTCACCGTCCCCGCGTTCTATCTGCAACTGGCACCGCCCGAGCGGATCTGGCCCTATGCCGGGGCCGCGCTGTATAGGTGTGTCGCAGTGGTATTTCTGCTCTCCCTGATACATAGCCGCCGCCCCGGACGCGGACATCAATCGGACCATCACGTCTCACTAGATCTGCTCATCGTGGCCGGGTCAGCGGCGAGCGCACTTGCTGTCGGGCCCTGGTCGCCCGAGGAATGGGTACTGCGCCGCGCATTGGCGGCAGTGATTCTGCTGCGATTCGTTATCTTCCTGCGCAGATTGTTTTCACCGGATGGGATCGTATATCTCTTCGCCCTGGCCGCCGGTATGCTCGCGCTCGCCGGCGGCGGGTTTTATTGGCTCGAACCCACCGTGCACTCGTACGCGGATGGGTTGTGGCTGGCGTTTACCAGCAGCGCCACGGTCGGATATGGCGATATCACGCCGACGACGCCGGCATCGCGCTTGTTCGCAGCCTTCATGGTCCTTCTCGGTTACGCGCTGATGTCGCTGGTCACCGCTGGGATTGCGGCATTCTTCATCGGCGAAGATGAGAAGCGGCTGCGGCGCGACTTGCATGCAGACATCAAGGCGTTGCGCAAAGAAGTCGAGCAACTGCGCCTGGCGCTGCGTACGGACCGCTCATAGCATGAGCAGGACACCGCGGCCGTGAACCGGAACGCACCCTAGTCTAATGTGATTCGGCTGAGCAAGAGATAAAGCGGACACCAGCCGATCAGGCCGGTGACCAGCGGAACCAACCCGAATAAACCGAACCAACGCAACTGGCTCGAGAAGATAAAAACGCAGCTCAGGAGTGCCACGCCAAGCGTGATGCGGATCGACCGTTCAGTCGGTGAGACGTTAGTTATCATTGAATCCTCGCAGCGGTCGATATCGAAAGATGCAAATGTTCCGGACTTCAAAGATCGTTCACGCTCTCGCCCGCGATATCGCCGTCGATGAGGGCAATTCCGAAAGCGACGGCCGCGTCCAGCGCCTCTTCCGCGGTATCGAAACGCGCGTCGTCCGGCGGTAGCTCGAACAGCTTGGCGTTGCGATCACTGCAGTCCTTCGAGGCCCGGGCAACACTCACCAGTGCGATGAAGTGCTCCGTGTCGACGAGCTCGAATGCCGCCGCCGTTATGCACATGCCACTGTATTCGGCCTGCTTCAGTGCCATCGGTGCTCCTCGCATCATTGACCAACGTCAGCGATCCCCGCGCGGCACAGTAGACAGCGCTCATTGCAAAGATCACAGCTCGATTGTCCCGCGTAGACGCGCAATCGGATTGATCTGCGTCAAGCCGGGCGATGCGTTCAACGACAAGACACGATGCGAGGCTTAAAGGCTGCAGCAAGGGCGACCTGCGCGGGAGCGTTCTCGCGCCATCAGTGGCCGATCATTGCGCCAAGTCCTTCTATGCTCACGATGCGCACATGCTTGCCTTCGATCTTGACGATCTGCGCTTTCTGAAATTTGGAGAAGACGCGGCTCACGGTCTCGAGCTTCATTCCCAGCAGACTGCCGATCTCCTCGCGCGTCATGCGCAGGAGAAAATCGGACGGCGAAAAGCCCTGTGCCGTGAAGCGCTGCGACAGATTCAGCAAGAACGTCGCGACCCGCTCATCCGCGCGCATGCTTCCCAGCAACAGCATCATGCTTTGCTTGCGCACGACTTCCTGCGACAACATCCGATTCAGGTGGCGCTGCATCGCCTGGGTCTCCCGACCTAGAGTCTCCAGGCGCTCAAAAGGCACCACGCAAACATCGGTGTCGATGAGAGCAGTCGCATCGCTCACATGCAGGCCTGAAGCGAGGCCGTCCAGCCCCAGCATTTCCCCCGCCATATAGAAGCCTGAAACCTGTTCGCGTCCATCCGCGTGCATTACCACCGCCTTGACGAAGCCCGACCGCACCAAATACACGGACCCGCATGGATCGCCGGCCCGGTACAGGGCGTGCCCCTGCTTCACGCGCCGACGCGAGAACACCAGGGCATCGAATTGCCGCGTATCCGATTCGGATAGACCGCCCGGATGACACAGCCCGCGCACGCGGCATGCCGAGCACGCGTTGGCGTTGGACGGCTGGACGACGAACTGACTACTTGGCGTCGAAGCCGAGTCGACCTTGAATGCGGCGGAACCGGAGTTGATGGCGACTGGCGCGAGCATGACGACCCCCTTAGTTATCGTTGCGGTTCAATTGTTGCAGGGTGGAAGCAATGTTTTGAAACTCGTTGGTCTTGTCGAGGAAATAGTCCGCGCCCGCCGCCAGGTAGCGCTGACGAAATCCCGGGGTCGCATAGTTGGTCAGCATAATCACCACGATCGCAGGAAACTGCCGCTTGATCGTTTGCAGTACGTTCATGCCCCTGCCGTCTCGAAGCTGGATGTCGAGCACTATGACGTCCGGGGGATTCACGTTGATCTGCTCGATTGCATCCGTAGGCGTCTCGGCATAACCGATTACCTCGACCGTTGGTATAGCCTTCAGAATTTCCAGTAGACGCTCGCGAACAACCGCCGAATCCTCGACGAGGAAAACCCTCGTGACGTCACAGTCTGTGAGATCCGGTGCCAGTTTTGCTCGTATATCCATGTGTCCACTGTAGGTGAGCGAAGCGGCGTCGAAAATCGGCGCGCATCTGAATCGCTGCATAGGCGCTGAGGAAGCCGAGATAGGAGGATTCCTATCGCTAACCAGTCCCTGTCGGACTGCAGGGCAGCGGCGGTAGGAAAGTTCCTACCTGGATGAGGAGTAACGGATGAGCGGTCCGTGAGTCGGACCGCGAGAGGAAGCGACGTCAGCCGGCGGCGTCGGTCTGATCGTCCAGCAACGCGTGCTCGATCGCGTAGCGGATGAGCTCGGACTGATTGCCGAGACGCATCTTTTCGAGTACGTGCAGCTTGTGCGTGCTGACGGTTTTCACGCTCAGCGTCAACTCGTTTGCGATATCCGTCACCGTCTTGCCATGAACAATCATCCGGAACACTTGAAATTCGCGCTCGGATAATAGCGTGTGAGGCGGCGCATCGGCCCCGCGCATAACGTCGCGGGCCAGTAACTGGGCGGCGGCCTCAGACACGAACACACCGCCGCCGACTATCTTGCGAATCGCGGAAACCAGTTGTTCGGAAGCACTGTCCTTGTTCAGATAGCCGGATGCACCGGCACGCATTGCGCGCACCGCGTATTGATGCTCCTGATGCATGCTCAGCACCAGAATCGGCAGCTTGGGTTTCTCTGCTTTAACTTGTTTGATCAGTTCGATGCCGTTGCGTCCGGGCATCGACATGTCCATGAGCAGCAGATCCCAATCGCGCTCGCGTACCCGCTGCATGACGTCATGTCCGTCCCGCGCTTCACCGCCGACAACCAGATCGGCGGTGAGCGCCAGAATCTGTTTCAACCCGTCCCGCACAATCGCGTGGTCGTCAGCGATCAAGATAGTGACCATCAATGCGCCTCGCCGCTGCTGGATTTGAGCGGAATGGTCATCGCGATCGAAGTCCCTGTGGTGGGTGTGCTATCGATGATGAACGTACCACCGAGCATGACTGCGCGCTCGCGCATGCCGAGCAGTCCCAAAGTCTTGTTTCCGCCAGCCGCAGACTCCGAGATGCCGATGCCGTTATCTCGCACGCCAAGTTCCACATCAGTGGGTGAGACGCTAAGTGACACGCTGACCTTGCCCGCATTTGCATGCCGAGCGATATTCGTCAGCGACTCCTGCACTACCCTGAACACCGCTGTGGAAAGCGCCGGCCCGGCATCGAAGTCCGATGTCGGCAGCGCCAGCTCGACAGCCACGCCGGTACGCTGAGAGAAATCGTGCGTCAGCCATTCGATCGTCGGCACCAGCCCGAGATCGTCCAGCATCAGCGGGCGCAATTCCGTGGCGATTCTACGTACCGAGGCCACCGTGCTGTCCAACAGGCTCTGCATCGACCTCGCACGAGCCACGACATCGACCTGGACCGGCTGCAACCGGCTGATGAGCTGCGCCAGGTCCATTTTCAATCCGGTCAGCGCCTGCCCCAGCTCATCATGCAGCTCACGAGCGATGCGTGTCTTTTCTTCCTCGCGCACGCTCTGTAGCGATGCCGAAAGGCGACGAAGCTGTTCGCGCGAATTCTGCAGCTCGCGCTCGGACCGCTTGCGCTGCGTGACGTCACGCAGCACAGCCATTATGGCGAGCTGCCCCCCGTCGTCGAACGCCGCCTCGGTAATTTCGACATCGATGAGTGCGCCGTCCAGGCGAACGAGTGTCTTCTCCACTAATGGATTACGGTCCTGACCGCTGTGCAACTGCGCTCTTCGCATCGCGGCCAGTTCATGGAAGTCGGGGTGGATTAAATCCAGCGGCGAGCGTCCGAGCAACTGATCGCTCGATTCCGCACCCAGCATTTGCACGCATGCAAGATTTACGAACGCAATTCTGCGTTCGCGCTCGATCCAGATCGCATCGGGAACCAGCTCGATCAAACGTCGATACCGTTCAGCGCCCTCCTGCAAAGCGGCTTCGGCGCGCTTACGCTGCGTGATGTCGCGCAAGACCACTGTGAACCACCTCTTGCCGCCGACCACCGCTTGCGAGATCGAGGCTTCCAACGGAAATTCCACACCGTTGGCGCGCAAGCCGGTGATCTCGGATTGGCGCCCCATACGCCGGGTCGTCACGCCGGTTTCGGTAAACCGCGCGATATGGCTTCGGTGGCGTTCGCGGAAGCGGGACGGAATGAAGTGCTCCAGCGGCGTTCCCAGAACGTCAGCCGCGGCGCAATCGAACATTTGCTCAGCGGCGGGATTGAACAGAACGATATCCTGGTTTTCATCGACAGTGATGATGCCATCCATTGCCGCCTGAATAATGCCATCGAGGCGCGCCGCTCCCTCATGCGTCCCAGCACTCATGCGCTCGGTGCTGGTTGTGCCGCGGCCGTCTCCTTCCTGCCCGATCGCCATCGTAGTAGTCCCGTGCAGGGCGCATCGTCCATGCGGCCTGAGGCCGACATCCTAATGCTTCGCCACGTCGTTGGCCCGACGTTCAGGTCGCCGGCTTGCCACCACCCATCCGGTCATGCTTAAGAAAGTACTTACGCGCCAGCGCGACGAGCTGGTTCTCGCTGGGATGATCCACCACTTCATATTCGACGATACGAGTTGCGGTTTGCGGCCGATGCTTGTCGGCGTAGTGGCGAAAGTCGGCGATCGCGGTATGCGAGCCGGTGACGAGGACCTCGGCGATGCCGTCGAGCGCATCGCACACCTCGCCGAAGAACTCGTGCTGAGTCCGCACCGCGCTGCCATGCTGTGCGGTATGGTGAGTGTGGGCGCGGACCTTTTGCGCCTGCATATGTTCGGTATCGAACTGAAGCACCTGTGCGGACTGGTGGTCGGTCCACACCACGGCGTGGTTGAGGCTCATGTCGCAGTTCCTTTGTGTAGATGGATTTGCAGGCGGTAGATGGATTGGCAGGCGACGCATCGCAAAGCCTTGGGTTCGAACCTCTGGGGGTCGAACGAAATGCCTTGATTGCAATTGAAGCACATCGCAGTGATTGTCGTGCACGCCCTACCGGGCATGACTAACCGCCGTCGATTCCTGCAGGTCGATCGCGTGCGATCACTGCATTGGTTCGACGAAACGAGGGATCGTGCTGTGCGCCCACTAGTCGCACACGACTCTGGCATTATCGTGCGAGGCAGTGGTGCAGAACTCAGTCATGCCTCATCTTCGCCAGCTTGTCCAGATCGATCCTTGCATGCTGCAACTCGACGACAAAAGAATCCCGGCAAGGCAATCTTTGCGGATCACGGTTTACCGGGCGTTTTAGCCATTTTTACCGACTGAGTATTTTCGCTTGCCATAGGCGGATTGAAAAGATGCGAGATCGGGCAGTTTTCGATCCTGCACGCGTGCTCGCGGGCGCATTCCTCAACTGACTGATCGAGCGCCACGTACTGCTTGCATAGGATGCAATGGTGCACCGGCGAATTGAACACCTTGGCCTCTCCTCACGACGATAGGACTGCGCACTGAAAACCGTGCGTGGTGTGTAGCTTGCCCCTTTTGCGGCGCCGATCTTTGACTAGGATCAAGGTTCGGCCGCGTCCAGCACCCCGATTGTCCAGCGTTAGCACGCGCAACTCCACGGCCATTCTATCTACCGAAGATTCCGAACCGTCCAACAATCTCTGGTATCGAATTGACTCGGCCGACAAGATCCATCCGATGCGGCTGCAACCGGCTAATGAGCTGTGCCAAGTCCATTTTCAAACCGGTCAGCGACTGCCCAGCTCGTCATGCTGCTCACGCTTCGTAATGTCGCGCAGCACGGCCATGATGGCGAGCTGGCCTTGTCGTGGAACGAGGCCTCAGTGGATCTCGACTCGATAAGCGCTCCATCCAGTCGCGCCAGTATTTTCTCCAGCAACGGATTGCTGTCCAGACCGAAGTGCAATTGCGCTCGGCGCATTGAGGCGAGATGATGGGACTCGGGATGGATCAAAGCGAGAGGCGAATGCCCGAGCAGTTGATCGGTCGATGCGGCGTCTAGTAGCCGCAAACAGGCATTATTTACGTATGCGATTTTCTCCTCGCGCTCGATCCAGAAACTGATCGCGCCCCGCATCGATTGATCCAAGTCAATCGCGGAAGATCGCGCCCATCGTCGCCTAGAGTGTGTTCACCATCACGTGTCGATCGCGGCCATGATTGATCTTGATCAAGTGGTCGCGAGCCGGTCGCCGTAGAGTTAAGTTCGTCCCTCTACCAGCTGCCGAGACTCGAGATGACTACGCCACACCTCCGCCGCATCCTGTTAGCGATCGATGGATCGGTCCATGCCGACCAGGCGGCGGAATATTTAAGTCAGTATGCAATTGCTTTGGGACGCCATGAGACGATCGTGCTGCACGTGGTCGAGACCGAGCGCTTCGCTGACCGCACGCGCGGGGTATGCGCAACACCCGCAGAGCTGGGAGTGCACGCCTCGCGTCGAACCCGGCGCATTCTCGACAAAGCAAACATCTCCTATCGTCTCGACACCAAGGTCGGAGACCCGGCGGAGGCCATCGCCGAAGCAGTCGCAAACCATGGAGCGGATGAAGTCATCATGGGCAGCCGAGGACTGAGTCAATGGGAGGGGCTGTTCGTCGGTTCGGTCGCCTATAAAACCATCCATCGAATATCGGTCCCGATTACCATCGTGGGCACGCCGGGGCAGGAATCGAACCTGTCGCCCAATACAACCGCGGAAGTGCATCGAGTGCTACTGGCGATCGACGGCTCCGGGCACTCGGTGCGAGCTGCCGAATATGTGCTCACCCTGCACGAAATCGGCGTGCCGCTGCAGGTACATATCGTGAACGTCGTCGTGCCGATTCCGCCGGGATTCGTTACAAGCTTTGTGAGTCCGGACATGATCGCCTCGTACTATAAAGATGAAGGCACTCGCGCCTTGCATGACGCCAGCGCGGGGCTGAAATCTGAGGGCGTGGAATTCGCGGAACACATCGTCGCTGGACATGCTGCAGATGAAATCGTGCGACTCGCCAGCGAATGCCGATGTTCCCGCATCGTCATGGGAACGCGGGGCCTGCGCGCTCTAGCTGGGATAATGCTGGGCTCCGTCGCCTATCGAGTCATCCAGCTGTCGCCGGTACCGGTAACCTTGGTGAAGTAGCGCCACAGACGAACGGCAATCTTCGTGTCCCGATGAGCTTAGAGCACAGCAAACTGATTCAGGCGCTTCTGCAACCTGATTGCTACCCACATCCCGTTCACGGCGTCACGCACATCGAAACTCATATTTCCGACGTGTTTCTCACTGGGCCATACGCCTACAAACTAAAGAAGCCGCTCGATCTGGGGTTTCTCGATTTCTCGACCTTGGAGAAGCGACGCCGCTGCTGCAAGGAAGAGCTTCGTCTGAATCGGCGTTTCGCACCGGAGCTGTATCTGAGTGTGGTGCCGATCAGCATGGATGGAGCCCATCCCCGGATGGCCGGGGACGGCGTACCAGTGGAATACGCAGTGAAAATGCTCCAGTTCGAGCAGGCTGGGCTGCTCGATCGATTGATTGCGTGCGGCAACTTGCACAAGGCCCAGGTCGATCGGATTGCGGAAACGGTTGCGTCATTCCATCTGGCTCTACCGCCCTCCTCCGCTGGCAGCCCCTACGGTGATCCGGCGACGGTGCAGACCATGGCATTGCAGAACTTCGATCAGCTGGCGCCGCTGATCGAAGCCCCACAACAAAACGCCACGCTGGACTCGCTACGGCGCTGGACAGCGATGAAGCATACTGAGCTCAAGGCAGGGTTTATGAAACGGCGCCTCCATGGATGCATACGCGAATGCCATGGCGATCTCCATCTAGGCAACATGGTGCTCATCGACGGCCGCGTCCGTCTGTTCGATTGCATCGAATTCAATCCTGAGCTGCGATGGATAGACGTGATGAGCGAGGTCGCTTTCGTGATGATGGATCTGCTCCGCTATCAGCGCCGCGATCTCGCCTACCGATTCCTCAACCGTTATCTGGAAATAACCGGCGACTACGATGGCGCAGCCGTGCTGCCCTATTACGTGGTCTATCGCGCACTCGTGCGCGCGAAGATTGCCGCGATGCGCGCAGGGCAGCCCGGCGTGTCCCCGCAACTTCAGCGCAGTCTGCAGGAGAAAACCAACTCGCACGTAAGCATCGCCCAGCAGATGGCTTCTGACCGGCGGCCTATGCTGGCGATCCTGCATGGCCTATCGGGCTCGGGCAAGACCGTTGTCTCGCAGGCAGTGTTAGAAACCATCGGCGCGATCCGAATCCGCTCGGACATCGAGCGAAAACGTTTGCACGGGTTGAGCCCCGCCGCCCGCACCGGCGCGCAACCGGGCGGAGGAATTTATTCAATTCAGGCCGGCGCAGCAACCTACGATCGGCTTACCGAACTGACTTCGCAGATTCTCGATGCGGGCTTTCCGGTGCTGGTGGATGCAGCATTCCTCACGCGAGAACATCGCGAACAGATGCGCAACCTTGCTCAGGCTAAGAAGTTGCCGTTTGCGATCCTGCACACCCACGCGAGCGAAGCGACGCTAAGACAGCGCATCGCTCAGCGCGCAGTGGACGCCGGCGATGCTTCCGAAGCGGATAGTGATGTCCTCGACTGGCAACTCGCCAACCAGGAACCGCTCACGAACGCGGAGCTTCGAGAGACCTTCACGTTCAATACCGAGCGACAAGATCCCTGCGCGTTAGCACGCCAGGTTGCGGAGCGATTCTCTTGAGCGTGGCGCCTGAATCAGAATGAACGCAACTGGCATGGCGCTGGACTAAGACGCCGAAGCAAACACGGAAGCGACGCTGGAATTTACTGCGAGAGTATCCACTCGACAAGTCGACGCGCTTCCTCATTGCTCAGGCGCGGCTGCGGCCACATCACAAACCGATCGCCCCAGTGTCCCGCACTGCCACCTCGAATCACCACAGGCAGAAGCTGGGACTGTTTCGCATTGAAGCGATAGCGGTTCGCGATCGCCCGAAACGAAGGGCCCGCGTCAGAGACGCCAAGCGCATGGCAGTCGAAGCAGCCCTTGTCGACAGCGAGCTTATAGCCGCGGTCGAAATCGTCAGCCGGTCCGGCCATCGC
>JBBRGM010000142.1:0-9667 GCA_038240725.1 Burkholderiales bacterium
GGCAGGATGAACGAGCCGTTACAGGTGCGCACACGCTCCACTGAGCGCGCATGGCACTCAATTCACCCATTTCTCTGTCTCGCTTACTCTGCATGACCACTATGGCTCGCAATATCAAACTAAGTCCGACGGGCTGCTAGAAGTCGCCCTAGCACGGGGTCACGCGGCACGAGCTCAAAGCTGCAGCCGACAGAACAAGGTAGAACCGTTGAACAAGGAGTTCCAGGATGCAGCTCGGCATGATTGGGCTGGCGCGTATGAGGGCGAATATGGTGCGGGGCCTGACGCAAGGCGGCCACGAATGCGTGGTCTACGAAGTGCACGCGCAGGCCGTCGAGAAACTCTGGTGTCCGAGCATCGTCGGAGCGTCTTCGCTCGAAGACCTGGTTGCGCGGCGCGCCAAGCCCCTGCGCGGCCTGGTTGATGGTGCCCGCGGCGGTGGCGGATCGAGATTGACGATGCTGGTTCCGCTTCTCGAAGCCGGCGACATCGTCAGCGGCGACCGTGTCGGTTCCCGTCCTCAGTGCTGCTCTCTTTGAACGTCTCAGCTCGCGTGGTGGTTCGGATTTCGCCGGTCGGGCGTTGTCCGCGATGCACAGGCAGTTTGGCGGCCATGCTGAGAACAACGAAGTGAACACGTTGTGATGAACAAAACCAACGACGGCGCGGCACGCTCCGATGCGCTGGTACTGTTCGGCGTCACGGGCGATCTCGCGCATAAGAAGATCTTTCCGGCGCTGTATGAGATGGCGAAGCGCGCCCTCCTCGACGTTCCAGTGGTCGGTGTCGCTTATTCGAAATGGAGTCTGGCGCAATTGCGCCAGCGCGCCGAGGACGGCATCAGGAAATCAGGCAGGATCGACGACCGGCCAGCCCTGCGCCGTCTGCTCTCGCTGCTGCGCTATGTCGACGGCGACTACAACGACCCAGGCACCTTCAAAGCGCTAAAGCAGGCGCTGGGCGACGCCCGACGTCCGGCGCACTACCTCGCTATTCCGCCCGCGCTGTTCGCGACGGTCATCAAGGGGCTCGGTGCCGCTGGTTTGGCCGAGCAGGCGCGCGTCATCGTCGAAAAGCCGTTCGGACGCGACCTGGCTTCCGCGCGGGAGCTCAATCGCGTTGCGCGCGCAATCTTTCCGGAAGACTCCATCTTCCGTATCGATCACTTCCTCGCGAAGGAGGCGATCATGAGTATCCTGTATTTTCGCTTCGCAAATTCGTTTCTCGAGCCGATCTGGAACCGCAACTACGTGGCCAGCGTTCAGATAACCTTGTCTGAGGACTTCGGTGTAGAGGGCCGCGGCGCATTCTACGAAACCGCCGGCTGTCTGCGCGACGTCATCCAGAACCATCTCTTCCAGATCGTCGCGCTGCTTGCCATGGAGCCGCCGACCTGCAGAGGTTTTGAAGCGGTGCACGGCGAAACAGCGGATGTCTTCCAGGCAATGCGCCCGCTGAAGCCCGACGACGTGGTGCGCGGCCAGTACGCCGGCTATTGTAAAGAGCCGGGCGTAGCCAAGCGTTCCGACGTCGAGACGTTCTGCGCTCTGCGGCTCTTCATCGATTCGTGGCGCTGGGAAGGCGTGCCGTGGTATCTGCGCTCCGGCAAGTGTCTGGCCGAGAGCGCGGCCGAGGTGATCGTCCAGTTGAAGCCGCCGCCGCAGCGGCTGTTTGCCGACTCAGCCACTGTGGGCGAGCCAGCCAACTATCTTCGCTTTCGCCTTTCTCCCAATTCCGCCGTCGCGCTCGCTGCTCGCGTCAAGCGCGCAGGCAAGGAGTTCGTGGGCGACCAGCGAGAGCTCTACCTCGTTGATGAACAACCGGGAGAGGAGGCGCCCTACGCGCGGCTTTTGGGCGATGCCATGGCCGGCAACGGAGCACTCTTCACCCGCGAGGACGCTGTAGAGGCTGCCTGGGCGGTGGTCGATCCTGTCCTGACGAAGCATCACCCAGCTACACCTTACAAGCGCGGCAGCTGGGGGCCCAAGCAAGCGGAGGCGCTCATCGCAGCCGACGGCTGCTGGCACAACCCCAGGTTGGCCGATGCCACTCCCGATTGAAGACTATGCACTGATCGGCGACTGCCATACCGCGGCATTGATTGGCCGCGGCGGCTCCATCGACTGGCTTTGCTTTCCTCGATTTGATTCGGACGCATGCTTCGCGGCGTTGCTGGGAGAGCCCGCGCACGGGCGCTGGCTGATCACGCCGGCCGCAGAGGTGCGCAGCATCCGGCGTAAATACCGCGACGGCACCCTGATTCTGGAAACCGAATTCCAGACGCATGAGGGCGCCGTGCGGATCATCGACTACATGCCCTTCTCGAATGAGCGCTGGGATGTCCTGCGTATCGTCGAAGGCTTGAGTGGGCGAGTGCCCATGCGCATGGAGCTCACTATGCGCTTCGACTACGGTTCCATCGTGCCCTGGGTGCGCCGATTCGACGGCGCGCTGGTCGCGACCGCAGGACCGGACACACTGGAACTGCGCACCCCCGTCGCCGTCCACGGCGAAAGTATGAAAACCGTGGCCGAGTTCCACGTGAGCAAGGGCGAGCGCACGCCGTTCGCGCTCAACTACCGTCCTTCTCACGAGGCGGCTCAGCAAGCCGTCGATCCGGAGCGGGCGCTGACGGCAACCGAGAGCGAGTGGCGTAAATGGTCCGAGCGCTGCACCTATCAGGGACGCTGGCGCGATGCCGTAGTGCGCTCACTGATCACGCTGAAGGCGCTGACCTATGCGCCCACCGGAGGAATAGTCGCGGCGCCTACGACTTCGTTGCCGGAGCAGCGGGGCGGTGTTCGCAACTGGGACTACCGTTACTGTTGGCTGCGTGATTCGACGTTCACGTTGAACGCGCTGCTGCTCGCCGGCTACCACGAAGAGGCGGTCGCCTGGCGCGAGTGGCTGCTGCGCGCCGCGGCGCGGTCTCCCGAAGATCTGCAGATACTCTACAGCGTCACAGGGGAGCGGCGTCTCGACGAATACGAGGTGCCCTGGCTGCCCGGCTATGCCGGCGCGGCACCGGTGCGCGTGGGCAACGCAGCGTCGAAGCAATTCCAGCTCGATGTCTACGGCGAAGTCATGGACACGTTGCACCTGGCGCGAGCCGCTGGCATCGAGCCCGAGCCGGCAGCCTGGAGAATACAAGTCGCTTTGCTCCAATTCTTGGAATCGAACTGGCAGCAGCCCGACAATGGCATCTGGGAAATGCGTGGGCTACGCCGCCATTTCACCCACTCCAAGGTGATGGCTTGGGTGGCGTTCGATCGTGCGGTCAAGGATGTGGAGATCTTCGGGCTTGATGGCCCGGCCGAGCGTTGGCGGCAGGTGCGCGACGCGATTCACGCACAGGTCTGTGCAGCGGGCTACGATGCACAACGCAATACCTTCGTGCAGTCCTACGGCTCGCCGCATCTCGATGCAAGTCTGCTCCTGATTCCTCAGGTCGGCTTCCTGCCGCCCGACGATCCGCGCGTGCACGGTACTATCGATGCAATCGAGCGCAACCTCGTCGTCGATGAACTGGTGCGGCGGTATTCGACCGCAGCCGATGTGGACGCACTGCCACCGGGCGAAGGCACGTTTCTGCCCTGTTCATTCTGGCTTGCCGACAGCCTTGTGTTGAGCGGACGCCGCAAGGAAGGCGAGGCCTTGTTCGAGCGATTGCTTGCATTGAGCAACGACCTTGGATTGCTGTCGGAGGAATACGAAATCGGCGCGCGGCACATGCTCGGAAACTTTCCGCAGGCGCTGACGCACATGGCGCTGATCAACACCGCCCGTCTGCTCTCCGTTCCCGTGCAACAGGCCAAACGCGCCGGCGAGAAAGGCGAGCGGCCTGCAGCCGTAACGCAAAGATCATGAAGCGGCGGATCGACATGCACGTGAAGATATTTGTTGTCGACGTTGGCGGCTCCCACATCAAGTGCTTCGCTACCAATCACAAAGATAGCTCAAGGTTCAAATCCGGGTCCAGGCTGACGCCCGAGCGGATGAGGAGGAATGTTCTAAAGGTCACCAACTGTCGCTGACGCGATTTCTATTGGCTATCCCGGTGTGGTCCGCCGCGGCAAGGTTGTGCGTGAACCGCACAACGCAACGGACGAGCCTCGCCTGCTCCCGATGTCGTCGTTTCTGGTGGACTGTCCGTTCGCCGAACGGGTGCATCCGGGCACATTCGGTGTGATGGAACGTCTAAGTCATTGGGGACTGACCATCATCCTGCCGGATCGGATGCGGTCTTGCAGGCGCGCAAAATCCAGCGCTCGTGACTGTACGAGACAGTCGAAGGTGTAGTGCTGATCTATATTTACAAGGAGCTCAAGCTCGATGACCTCGAGCAGCGCTACCTCGCGTGCCACAACGTCATGGTCGACGACAAGCTGCGCATTTCTCGCGGCGATGAAGAAATTGTGGGGAGGCCGGCGGACGACTGTCTTTCCACGCCAGGGACACTACGCGCTCGACCTCAAAAGTATCCTCGCTTTATCCGTCGGCCGATCTGACGATCGAACGGGTCGGCGAGTTGATCGAGCATGATATGCCCGCCTTGCTCGGCGACGCTGCATCAAGCAGCAGGCAATAGGAGGAACTATGAAGACGACCCAACAACTGCACGATCTCGGCCAAAGCCTTTGGCTCGATAACATCACACGCGAGTTGCTGAACGACGGCACGCTACAGCGCTATATAAGCGAGTTCTCGGTCACGGGGCTCACCTCCAATCCCTCGATCTTCCACCACGCGATCAAGAATGGCAGCGCCTACGATGGCTCCATCCGCCGGAAAACGGCTGAGGGTAAATTGGGCGAGCTGTTGTTTTTCGAACTCGCGCTCGACGATTTGATCCGCGCCGCAGACCTATTCCGTCCGGTCTACGACGCCACAGGTCAAGTCGACGGCCGAGTGTCGATGGAAGTATCTCCGTTGCTGGCAAACGATACGGCCGCCACCGTAGAGCAGGCGATGCAATTGCATGCGCAAGGACAACGCCCGAATCTTTTCATTAAGATACCCGGTACACGGGAAGGCGTTGCGGCAATCGAGCAGTCGATCTTCGCGGGCATTCCGATCAATGTAACGCTGCTGTTTTCATCCGAGCAGTACGTCGCTTCGGCCGAAGCATATATGCGCGGGATCGAGCGGCGAATCGCGGCTGGTCTCGATTTGAACGTCGATTCAGTCGCATCGCTCTTTGTCAGTCGATGGGACGTCGCGGTTCAGGGCAGAGTCCCGGCGACACTTCGCAATCGCCTAGGCATCGCCATCGCCAAGCGCACCTACAAGGCTTACCGCGAACTGCTGGCGTCGCCGCGCTGGCGGAAACTGGCCGCCGCTGGCGCCCGGCCGCAGCGTCTACTGTGGGCCAGCACCGGCACCAAGGATCCGGATGCCTCGGACACGCTCTACATCGAAGCGCTGGTCGCTCCGGACACCATCAATACCATACCCGACAAGACCCTCATCGCTTTCGCCGATCACGGTCGGGTCAAAGGCATGTTGCCGGCTGACGGCGGCGATGCCGAACTGGTGCTCGCCGAATTCACGCGCATCGGTGTGGACGATGCGGCGCTTGCCGACCAGCTCCAGCGCGAGGCAACCGCATCGTTCGACAAGTCGTGGTGCGGTCTGATGGAATGTATCGCCGAAAAGGGCCATGCTGCGGAAGGCTGATCAGACGCCATGACGACAAACCAGGAACGGCCCGAATTCGTTCTGCCAAGCTATCCACGAGGGAACACGCCGCGTGCCGCGCGATTTGATAGCCTTCTGTCAGCCGCCGAATCTTGTTGACCGCCACATGACTTGTTGCCGGCAAACCTGTTCGCGCAGATCGAAGCGTTGGCGTTCGGCAAGACGACCACGCGGACTGCACTTGCAACGATCCACTGGTTGAGCCCAGATGAGCCGGGGATGCGGGATACCAACATGAGAGCCGAAGACCATATCGAGAGGATGCTGGACCAGGCGCTGGAGATGACGTTTCCCGCGAGCGATCCGTTTACAATTTACGTCGCTGAACTCGAGATCAACACTCAAAAAGCGGCGCCCGAGAGGAAGACTGTCATCGTCGTTCCGGCTCACAACGTGACGTAACCCGGGGCGGGCCGTCGAACCGCTCGTATGTTTGCATACGCTTCCCTCCGTTACGCAGCGAGGTGGGGAACCGCGCTGTGGGCTTCCTGGGCAGCTCGATTTGCATGGCGCTGCCCCTGACAACCGTGTCATACAAATCGTTCGCCGTTGTCCACGCCCCAATGCCAGCGTAATTGAAGATTGGCATTGACCTGGTTCTCCGGTGTTGGGGGGCCTCACGTCATAAAGAAATCGTCTTCTCGTCCATCGTCTTCCACGTACAGAATCTGCCGGTCACGAAATCCCTTCCACCGAGTGTCCCATCGCCGCACTTGTAGGTCCACGCACAATTGGTCGTCGCCGTATTCGGCATGCCAGTAAACAGCTCAACGCGACTGCTGCCGTCTTCGGCTTCATGCTCGCTTTCCTGCTGCCTCTGGCGGCTGGTGCCGTAGGCGATTTTCTGCCGCTGTGGCTCACGTCATGCGCGCACACGCAATGGCATCGTGACGCGCGCAACGCTGTGCCGTTTCGGCGGTGTGCGCGGCCTCGCTTTCGTTGCGGCTGGATTGTCGGTCGCCTCAGGCTGGCATATAGCGACATGACTTGCCGGAATTGCGTTGATGTTTTTGTCGGAACTTCTGCTTCTTCCAAACGATAGCTCGCCTAGCCGATTGTCGCGCCCTGGGAAACAACATTGTTCGCAGCTACCCACTAATCAACGGCACCCCAGGGCAATAGTATTCAGCCAGTATCAAAACCACGTGAGGAGACCGTAATGATCCGCAGGCTCGTCTTGGCTTTCGCCGTCATGCTCGCAATAACATCTCTTGCAACGCTCGCGCAGGACGACGGCTCCATCCCGTTTCCGGCTGGCTTCCGAGACTGGTATCAGCATCACACGACGGTCAATTTGAAGGGACATGCACCCGAAGGTGAAGTCGGCATTCAAAATGTCTACGTGAACGCAGCGGCGCGAGCTGGATTGCGTACCGGTACGTTTGCCGACGGCGCGATATTCGTGGTCGATCGGTTCGGCTATAAGGACGAGGGCAACGATACGCTGAAGCAGGACGCCCGCAAGGTCGTCGCAGTGATGCTGCGCGACGGGGAGCGCTACAAGCAGACGGGCGGTTGGGGCTTCCAAGCGTTCAAGGGTGGCGATCCTAGCGCGCCCGTGGTGAAAGACGGCGGTGTAGCGTGCTTTGCGTGCCACATACCACACGCCAATAACAACTTTCTGTTCACGAAGGGAGAGTAGCCCGCGGCGAGCGTTACGCCCGATCCCAGTAAGGCTCGGGTCCGAAGCGCTTCAGCAAATAATCGATGAAAACCCTGACCTTTGCTGAGACATAGCGGGTGGGCAGATACACAGCGTAGATGTTGCGTTCCAGCGGGATGTACTCAGACAGCACCGACTGCAATCGTCCGCTTTGCAGCTCTTTGCCAATGATGAATGTCGGCAGCAGCGCAATGCCGAGGCCGCGTAACACCGCTTCGGCAAGCGCGTCATCGTCGTTGAGCCGCAAGTTGCCCGACGACCGTATGGAGATATCGCCGTCGGGGCCGCGCAACCGCCACGAGTCCTGAGGATTGACGGATGTGTATGTCAGACAATTATGCCGCTCCAAATCGCCGGGTGTCTGCGGGACGCCCTTGCGAGCGAAGTATTCCGGTGTCGCGCACATCTTGCGATGAACCGCTGCGAGTTTGCGTGCAACAACGTTTAGCGCGGGCTCGCTCATGATTCGAACTACGAGATCATAACCCTCCTCCGCCAGATCCACGAAGCGATCGGTCGTGACCATGTCGATTCTCACGTCCGGGTATGCCGCGAGGAATTCGGCCACTGCCGGCGCGACATGCAATCGGCCAAACGCAACCGACGAGCTAATGCGCAGCATGCCTCGCGGTTCGGAATGGAGGCGACCGACGGCCAACTTCGCTTCCGCCAATTCTTCCACGATGCGCGCGCAGTGCTCGTAGAACGCCGCGCCGGCTTCGGTAAGGCTCATGTTCCTGGTCGTGCGATTCAACAGCCGCGCGCCAACGGACTTCTCGAGTTGCGTCACGTGCTTGCTTACCAGCGATTTAGATAGTCCGAGCCTGAGCGCCGCCGCAGAGAAGCTTTTCGCCTCCACTACCCGGGCAAAGACCGCCATGCGCTCTAGATCTTCCATTGGCTCTCTTGCTCATTGTGGCCGTAAGGGAAACAGTATTGTTCATAATTCGACGACCATCAAATGGCTGCGGCAAGCTTGGAGAACCGCTTGCCGACCCGGCTGCCGCGTCCACTTCACGCGCCCGACGTTCGATCACAGCAAGTTACTGGTGGCTGAGGGCTTGTGTCGCTGATCGATGCCACGAATTGAGAGGCATACGGTCTTCGCCTCCGTTTCGACTGCAACCTGGAGCGCTATGACGAAGCGCTCGCTACGCAGCTCAATGAGCTTGTCGACAACGACATCGTGCAAGCCCACCGACTTCAACGTCATAACTTGCAGACGCGGCCCCTTTGCCCTTCGACTGCGGAACGGACGCCAGTCTGCTTCGGCCTTATGTTGGAAGCGCCGGTTCATTGTGGTCGGCGAGGAAACGGTGTTGTTCGTGGCTCCCCACTTATCAGACTTCTTGGCGGACCCCATAGTTTTAAAGACATCCTCGGAATGGGTTCACCACTGCTGACAGGTGAGAGCAACCATGAGACTTGATGCAACGAACAAGCGGGTGCAACAAACGGTTGTGCCACTGCAGCGATCAGTTGAACGACTCGACCCTGCCTGCGACATCGTCGAACGCAAGCGTGCAGGGCATGAGCCCGCGCGCTCCGCGGACCAGCTTCAAACGCTCGCGCAGTGGTTGATCGAAGCTCGGCAAGACGAGCGCCGCCGGCTGGCCCAGGAGCTGCACGACCGCGTCGGCCAGAACCTGACCGCGCTCGATCTCAACCTCAATGTCATCCGCGGCGCATTGCCGTGCGAAGTGTCCTCGCAAGTGGGGGAGCGTCTGGACGAGTGCCTGCGCCTGGTCGAGCACACGGTGGAGATCGTGTCCGATGTGATGGCCGAGCTGCACTCGGTGCTGCCGTACGAAGCTGGTTTGCTGAGCACGCTGCGCTGGCACGCAGAGCAGTTCTGCCGGCGCACCGGCGTGCCGGTGCAGGTGCTCGGTTCCGAGCCCGCGACGCGTGTCAGCGCCGCAGAGCAGAGCGCACTGCTTCGCATCGCACAAGAGGCGCTCACCAACGCGGCCAAGCACGCGCGCGGCGCGCAGGTGACCTTAGCGTTGGAGAGCAGCGCCTTGTACGTGCGCCTGATCGTGGCCGACAACGGCTGCGGGTTCGACACTTCGGCGATCTCCTCCTGCACGGCGCAGCAGGGCTGGGGACTGCGCATCATGCGAGAGCGCGCTGCTGTGGTGGGCGCAAGCTTCCAAGTCGAATCTCGAATCGGCACAGGCAGCCGTGTGATCGTGGATGTGCGGAGATAGACGATGAGCATCAATGTATTTCTGGCCGACGACCATGCGGTGGTGCGCGATGGATTGCGCTGCCTGCTCGAGGCGCAAGGCGACATCCGCGTCATCGGCG
>JBBRGM010000143.1:0-9649 GCA_038240725.1 Burkholderiales bacterium
CCAAGCGCGCTGGAGAGCCCATGGTATATGCGTGAGCTCGTTCGCTGCGACATCGTCCAAGACGACCGTTTCGCGAGCATTGCGATTGCCGGTGTTGTACATCCGGCGCAGGAGCACGCCGCCACCGACTGCACCGAGGGCGGACGTGCGCCGAACGACAAGGTGCACGCGGGTGCCGACGACGAAAATCTTTCCAGAGCCGGCTAGCGGGCAGGTCGCATCTAACCCACCGCTTGAAGTAATAACTGGCACCCCCGAATCGCATCATTGATGTTGGGACGCTTTTACACGTTCGCGCGCGCTTTCTACACGCCTGCGAAATGTCGCCGTAAGTAATCCTTTGAATCGAGTGCCAATCGATTTGGCATGCACGATGCATCACTTAGCTGGCAGCTATCGAAACCGCCAACTACGATTCAAGGAGACTTTGACATGTCTAAACTACTCACCGCGATGATCGCCGCCGGCCTCGGTTTCAGCATCAGCAGCGCAATCGGCCAGACGATTCCGTCGGCCGACACGCATGTTCGCCACATGCCGACGCTGGCTCAGCAAGACACCAACGCACCCGAGGCGACTCGCAAGAACCGTGATAGCACGCAGCAAGGCGAGGTCACCCCGGGCCCGGGCGCAGGCAAGCATGATGGCACGACGGAATCCGACAGCAACTCGCAAACGAATACGACATCGCAGGCCGGCAAGGATACGGATGATCCCAGCAGCAATGGGGAGCACCGCCGCAACCGCGACAGCACGCAACAGAGTCCTGATGTAATTCCCGGCCCCGGCGCAGGTAAGCACACGGGATCGAACAACGGCGAACCAGTGAAGGCGGGCGAACCTGCTACGTCCGGTAAGGCAGGCGATCCTACGGAAGCGTTGAAGAATCGCGAGAGCAGCAAGCAGCAGGGAAATCCGGAAACGGCGTTGCCTAAACAATAACGGGATCGATAAAGTGCAATCCGGATCGGAGGCTTCGGCCTCCGTTTTTACGTCTACAGACTGAACTTTCGCGCGCTGTGTTGCGCTAGGAAATAGGCAGCCTGCGTGGTGCAGCGCTCGCTTCGCGAATTACGTCGTGCACGAATGTGAGTTTTTCGATTGCAGGCGGTGATAGCACGAACGGATACGTATCCGGCAGCCCTAAGCCGCGGCTTAGATTGTTCAGCACGTAGGTCAATGGAAACCAGGCTTCCAAGATCTGCTCGAACGAGCTGAAATCGATGCCTGACTTGCTGAACGCAAGGACGGGCTCATCGGCACGATGCGGTCGTAACGAAAGTCCGCTCGTAGCTGCGGTCTCGAGTGCGTCCATCATCTGAAGGTAGTGGGCCCACGTTTCGGCCCAGTCCTCCCAGGGATGGGCGCTGGCATATGAAGTCACAGAATTCTGCTGCCAGTCTGCCGGAGCGCCAAGATCATAGTGGCGGCCTAGCGCAAGCTCGTAGTCATTCCTCTCATCTCCGAAATGCTGCCGAAACGCAACGAGCCGATCATCGTCTTCGATTAACCGATCCCAGAAATAATGACCGAGCTCGTGTCGAAAATGCCCGAGCAGTGTGCGGTAGGGCTCGTGCATTGCCAGACGGATTTGCTCGCGCCGCGCATCATCCGCTTCCGCAATATTGATCGTGATAGTGCCGTCGTGATGACCGGTGATGATGGGTGGCGCCGACGGAATGTCGGCGAGGAATTCGAGCGCGAGACCGCGTTCCGGATCCTCATCACGATCCGCCACAGGCAGTCGAAGCCCCAGTAGATTCGCGACCGCACGGCGCTTCGCAACTTCCAGGCGATACCACGCTGCTCGATTGCCCGAAACGCGCAAATCCGGGATTACTCGAGTCAGATGGCATGACCTGCACAACGAACTCGCGTCATCCGCGGGAATCGCCCAGTTGCATACGTTTTCGTGCACGTAGTTTCTGCAAAGGCGATACGTTTGCGATGTTTTTGCTGACGGTGGGGACTGCCACCGTCGCCGTCGACTTTATCGAGGGAACCAACTCTCGCCTGATCCGGCAGATACGACAAGGCGTGTCCGCAGTTCACGCACACCACGTTCTCGAAAAACACCAGTTGCTGACAGTGATCGCAATGGAAGATCTTCATAACGCGACTTAACGGATATCAGCGGGCTGGTATGACCGATGCGAAGGAACCGCGTTCAATAACGGCGCAGCGACTGCAGTGGTTCAGGGAGGATTGAATGATTGGCGACTATCGTCGCGAATTGTGTGGAGCGTGTGCGGGGGGCGCCGAGTTACTCTCGTCTGCGCGAGCGGTGCAAATCACGCCAAGACGTCGCGACTATTGAAACGCGAGAAGGGGGGATTCGGTCGAGAATCGAGCAGTGAAGGTGCATGCTCGAATTACATCAACGCTGGATTGGAACAGAAGACAAATCCGGTTGGGCCTGCCCCCCGAGAACATGACCCAACCGGTAAACGAGGTCTCGCGGCACGAAATTGCTTTTTGCCACTGACTTCCCTTGACGCTTGTGCTGCCGAGTGCACTTATTATTGCTGGTTTCTTGTTATGCATTCACGATGAAACTATGAATGTTCGGCGAGGTGCATTGTAGCTGTTCGACGACGTTGGGCGTCAAGCGAAACTTGCTCATTTGATAGTTTTACAGGTTCTTGAGAAAAAATTCCACAATGATGTTTCGCACCTTAACTTCATTAAAGTGATCGATGTTACTTCAGCGGAATCGACGCGCGATCAGTAGTGGAAGTCGAATCAAGAAACCGACTAGAAGTCGAATATGCATCCACGTCAGCAGCGCGTTGTCGCGCACGTACTTGAAATGTGAGATGCCGCCTTCGTCGACGCGAAGGTAGCGAACCGGTGACGGCAGATTGCGCACCGGCAATCCACGCCAGACCAGACGGACCGCAGCTTCGACATCGAAGTCGAACCGCCGCATCCACTTGTTCGAGCGCATCAAGTCGAGCAGCGGTGCGATCGGATATACGCGAAATCCATACAAGGAATCGCCGATCCCGCCCCATAAGGTTTCGATGTGGGCGAAACTATTCGAAACTTTGCGTCCGAGCACGCGGATCCGTGGAGCATCGCTGTCGAATACCGGCTTCCCGAAGATCAGCGCCTGCGGTTCTCGTAACGACGTCTGCATGAACTCGGGAATCTGCTCGGCGGGATGCTGACCGTCAGCATCCATGACCAGAACGTGCGTAAAGCCCCGCTTGGCGGCGTTCTCCAAGCCCGCCAGTACCGCCGCACCTTTGCCTTGGTTGCGGTCGAGCAGCAGCGTGTCCAGACCAGGATCGCCTCGCGCAATTTTTACCAGTTCGTCACCTGTGCCGTCGGTGCTGCCATCGACCACTACCCACACCGGATCCCAAAAGGAGCGAGCCTGCAGAACGGTGCGGTACACCTCCGAACCGGTGTTATAGGTCGGGATCAGAACCAGATGAGTTGAGGAGGCTGGCGGCACCAACATGCCCGATTGCTACGACGAGCGGAGCGGCGATCTCACGCAGCGACGTCGGGGCGTGGCGAATCGTGTTGCGCGGGTACCGACGCGCGCGCGATGGGTCGATCCCCCGAGAGCTCTTCGCGGTAATACGCTTGCAATTGATCGACGAACGTCTTGACGTCGCCGTCGACCGTGAAGCGCTTCCCCAATCGCGCACGATAGATCAATGGTAGCTGCGGCCGTTTGAGCAGTGGCCAGCCTTTGCTGAGAAACGGGCTGTTGGTCTCGATGAACACGGTTTGAATCGTAGCGCGCGACTTCTTGGCGATCAGCGCAAAACCGCCTTTGAACTCATTGATCGGCTGCCGTAGCGTGCGCGTGCCTTCCGGGAAAATCAGCAGTGGGTGGCCGGAGATCACTTCATCGGATGCCTGACGAACCATGTTCACCGGCGAATCGTTGCGAATGTAGCCGGCAAGGCGCGAGCCGCCGCCCATAATCGGGTTGTCCCACAGCTTCGCTTTCATGATGCAGGAGACTTGCGGTACGCGCGAAATAACGAACAGCGCATCCAAAAGGCTGGGATGATTCGGCGCGATGATAACGCCGCGCTCGCCCTTCAGTTGATCGAGCGCAGACAGATCCAGTTTTATCAGACCGGTGATTTTCAGGAATGCCAGCAGGCTGCGAACGAGAAGCGATATGCCGCTTCGTCCGAGACGTGCGGCGGCCGCCCGCGGCAGAAGCGGATACAGCAGACTGCTAACGAAGCTGTACAGAATCCCGCCGACTCCGAAATACAAGAAGCCAAGGTAGACCCAGACTGTTTGGAACGCGGCGTGTACTCGCCCGCGTACGGTTCTGATCACTGAAATGCCCTCTGCTTCGTGCGCCCGCGAGGTCGCAGGCTCACGGGCCACCTGCATAAGATCCAGTTCGCGCACGTATTGTCGCCGCGCGCTCGATCTGGGCTCTGTCGTTGTAGAAAGGTGGATCAGCAAGCGGCAAACCCGCCGCTTGTGCACTCTCGACGAGAATATGCAGATACTCACGCATGTGGCTGGCAGTGAACCGATTGGTGTCATGAAACGTAATGACCACAGGTATCACCCCGTCGAGCGATTTGATCCGGCCCTGTTCGATCGCCTCCCGCACGCTCTTCATCCCTTTCAGGAAATGGCTGCGGCGACGCAAGCTGATGGTCCAGCCGTAGATTTTCCCGTCCCGCGCGTTGATGTCGGTCAACAACATATCCAAACCGTTCTCGCGATAAACCTGCTGTGTCCGTTCGTCGAAGCTCCAGAACGGCGGCCGCACCAAGGTAGCATCTTTGCCAGTGATAGATCGGACATCCGACCTGCCATCTTTAAGCGATTTCTCGAGTTCTGCGGTCGACATGCGAACGTGGCTTGCGTGACCGCGCGGTGAGCCGCTGTGCAGCGCCAGCAAATGTCCTTCGCTTTGCTCGCGCCGCATGAGTGCATCACCGGCGCTACTCGCACCGGCCCGCGGGTCGCGCGTCTGCAGGAGAAAGACTGCCTTGATGTTGGGCTGTATCGCATTGGCGGCGAGTTGATCCAGAACCGCACTGGTAGGATTGTCGGGTTGCCAGGTGCTGGGGCCATCGTCGAAGCTGAGCAGAAACCGAATCGGTGTATCAGTGTTCAATACAGCCAACGGCAGCGCATCGCCGACGCTCGTGCAGGCAGCGAGGAGCGCACAAAAAAGCGCGCACAACGCTGCTCCTGGCACGCGGGCCGCGATACTCACAGCGTGAGCCCGCTATTCGTCATCCTCCACCAGCGTGCTCGAACGCGCGAACACGTACGACACGGCGATGCCGGCTGCGAAGGCGCGCTCCTGGCGCACCAGTGGACTATCGGAAAAGACCGCACCTTTAAGCCAATCGAAACGAGCGAAAGCGCCAACCCAGAAACGCGGGAAGCGCCGACTGGTGGACAGCGTCAGCTGCGAGCCGCTGTAACCGGCTGAGGCGCGGTACGCGGGACGTTGCGGAGTGGCGAATGCGGGATCGACCCCGTAGTAGTAATCGTGATAGCGCCGATCGGCGAACAGCGGCCCGGCGGATACGCCGAAGCGCCAGCCCGATATCGGCGTGAGGTCGTGCACCGATAGATCGAGCTGAGGCTGGAACACGAAGCCGGCGCCACGCGCGCGGGTGAAATTGGTGGCAATCACCGCGCGCACCGGCAAGCGGAGTTGCAGCTTCGATCGTTTGTCCGCGCGTTCGTGCAGGGTGACGTTGAGCGTCGGTCCGATTTCGACCGTAGGATCCAAATCGCTCATGCCCGCGCGCGCTTGATTGTTATCGCTGCGGACCGGGATCGAGGCGTTCGCCGACACATCCAGCTCGACGCGATCGGAATGAAAGAACAAGCCGCGTAAACCTTCACGGTCGATGCGAAATTTGTCGCCGCGATACACGACGTACGGCAACGGCACCGCGTATGTCGTGCGCTCATCCGCGCCGCGATAATCGGGAAAGTCGACCACCGCCAGTCCGATTCCGCCTTCCCATAGCGGCAGCAGCTCGGCTTGCGCGATCGGTGCGATGACGGCGAGCGCGATAAAAACGAGCGCTCGCGTGCGCCTGTTAACGAACATCGATTTTGCGCGCATCAAGGAATAGCAGCTCGAGGTCACGCTCGTACGCGGTCTGCAGACGGGCCCGCCTCGCGTAACGCCTGTCGGCGCCGGACCCACGCCTGCACGCATTGCCGCAGGTAAATCAGGCTGGTGACGTAGTACACGCCCTTGAAAGCGCGCAAGCTCCAGTAGATCGGCGTGCCGCGAAACAAATCGCCTGCAAGCAGGCTGAGCAACGCTTCCTGCATGCGAAGGTAATTGCGCGGACCCATGAACAGTTTGCGCATTGCCGGGCTGGTCATACGGTAGATGAACCAGGAAAAGTTTCGGATGCCGTGTCGTATCTCGCGATCGAATCGTTTCATTAACGGACGGGCGGATGCCGGATCGCGCAGCCACGCGTCGACCGCGTCTGCGCCGAGAAACGCGCTGTTCATTGCTAAAAATACGCCGGCAGAAAATACCGGATCGACGAATGCGAACGCATCGCCCAGCATGATGTAGCGGTCGCCGACCATGCGATCGGATTCATAGGAATAGTTGCCTGTCGCAGTGACTTCGTTGATCAACATGGCGTCGCTCAACCGCTCCTGTAGCCGCGGACAAGACGCAATCGTCTCCATGAAAAACGCCGTCGGGTCGGTTTTGCGCGTCTTCATGTAGTACGGCCAGCACACCGCGCCGACGCTGGTGGTACCGTCGCGAAGAGGGATGTACCAGAACCAGCCGTGGTCGAACCAGAATAGGCTGATGTTGCCTTCCTCGCGTCCCGGCAATCGCTTGGCACCAGTGAAGTGGCCGAACATCGCCGCGCTGTTGTGTTTTCGATTGCGCCGCTTGATGCCGAGCTGGTTGGCGAGAAACGTATCGCGTCCCGATGCGTCGACGAAGAATTTCGCATCCCACTCGCGCTCGATACCCGTGTCGTCCCGCGCGACGACGTGAACGCCCTCGGCCTGCATCTCGATTTTCGTTACGCGACATTCCTGATATGCGCGCGCACCCGCGTCGACGCAATGCTCGAACAACACCTGATCGAACTCCGACCGGCGCACGTGATACGAGTAGCCGTACGTCTTGTCCCAGGCGTCGCCGAAGTCGAAGCTGACCGGCGCTTCATGCAGCGGTGAGGTGAACTCGGCACCGTACTTCAACAGCCCGATCTCGTCGATTCTGTCCTTGATGCCCAACTTTTCCAGCAGCGGGACGTTAAGAGGCAGCAGAGATTCGCCGATATGAAAGCGCGGATGGCGTTCCTTCTCGACGATCACGACGTCGTGGCCCCGCTTGGCCAATAGCGCGGCAATGGTGGCGCCGGCAGGCCCACCGCCGAGGACGAAAACATCGCGCAGGTCCGTATGTGTGCTTGCAGCACGTTGTAAAACTGGTGTTTCAGCGAGGTCGTTCATCCAGGCTCCACGGCGTTCATCGCGGTCTGTCGGGCCGCTTCTCGCTAGGTATTATAGAGGTCCCTTGCAGCGGCAAGGGAACTGTAAGGCATCCATCCATCCACTGCATCGGAGATCCAAATGCTCAAACAGGCGCTTGTTGCTGTATCGGTTGCGTTGTTCATGACAGCGTGCGCGGATATGGGTTCGACCCGAAGCTCCTCTGCCTCGACCTCACCTGCACCGAGTTCAAGTGCCTCGGGCTCCACTGCTTCGAGCTCAACTGCTTCGAGCAAACCTGCCGCGGTGAAGCGGGATCGCTTGGAAAATATCGCGCTGGTCTGGAAGCCGACCACCGACACCGCCAAGCTGCGCGTGATGGATCTCACCGCCATGACGAATACCAAGGTGCAGATCAATAAGCTGTCCGACAAGCGGCCGAACCCGGGATACATCGGCGAGAACAGCGAGGAGCAGCCGATCCGAAAAGTGTCTACGCCCGACGATGTCGCCGGTTTCGTAACCGAGCACATGAAGCGTCTTACGGCATCCGCCGGTATCCCTGTAGTCGACAGCGGCGGCACGGCGATCGTGAATGGCGAGCTGCTGCAATTCTTCACGCAGGAAACCGATACCTATCGCGGCGATGTGCAGATGAAGATCACGGTTACCGATACTGCGGGCAAGGTACGCTGGACCGGCATGACCAGCGGTGGGTCTACGCGCTTCGGCCGTTCGTACAAGGCTGAGAACTACTACGAAAGCCTGAGCGATGCCTTGATCGAAGCGATGTACAACTTGCTGCAAAACGCGGACTTTCGCAAAGCGCTCGCGAGCAATTAGCAGAGCGTCCAGTTCAACGGTCGGACGACGGCGGCCGACTGGCGCGCCGTCGTCATACGTGTATTTAATTTGCTAAGCTAGATCGCTCCGAGAACGACTTGTTACCTTCGTATGCTGATTTTCGAAACGATGGCAGAGCACAAAATTCGCGAGGCGCTCGAGCGCGGAGAGTTAGACAATCTCCACGGTGCAGGCAAGCCACTCGATCTGAACGACGATCCGCTGGTGCCGGAAGATTTGCGCGTGGCCTATCGCATCCTGAAAAACGCCGGCTTCGTTCCCCCAGAGCTGGAACCGATCCTGGAAATACGCAATATCGAACAGCTGATCGACAAGCTGGAATCAAGCGACGAGCGATCACGCGCGCTGCGCAAGCTCGAGCTGCTCAGCATCAGGCTGTCCGAAACGCGTCGCTCGCGAGGCGATCTGCGAGCGCATGCGAGCTATTACGGGAAGTTGGTGGCGAAGCTGGGCTGAAATCGCCACAAGGCGCTTTGGACTGTCGCTCGGCCAAATGTGTCCATGCAGGAAACTTATACGTCGCGCGCCGTGCGCCGCCTTTTCTCCGGCGAGTAGCACCTTATGTATTTTCTGCGCCGCCACGTGTCCGGAGAAGTTGATCGCAACACACGCGCCATCACGGTAGCGAGTAGGTTCGGCGCACAGCGCGCGCCGCGGGGTTGGTGTTCTAGATGCGGGTATGGCAGTGTTCGCTGCTGCATTAAGGAAGTCCAGTTGATCGGATTGTGCGCAGAATCGCGCAGGTCATTGGCTTCGCTGTGCGAGGTGAAAAGGCCGGAGCGAGCGGTGACATCGCTCAAATAGGCGAAGTCAAACTCTAGGGCGGAGGGTCGGAGCCCAGCACACCGCGCAGATTTAATAGCAACCTGTCACAGGGCCGAAGCGTTTGAGTGGAGCGAGGAACGCTCTACAATCAGCGCTGGGACCCTGTCCCTGTACCTACGTACAAGGATGACCGCTGCAATCGGTCCGCGTGCGTAGGACACGTCGCGGACAATATTTCTTGACGGCCGTTAGTCGAGGAGCGCGGTACAGCTGAATCCTCACCGCCTGAGAGGGAAAATGGACGCTGGGCTAAAAGCGGCCAAGTTCGGTCGCAACGTCAGTCAGTACAGCCTCGAATTTGGTAAGTAATTTTCCGATGATGCGCTGTTGATTGATTGACCAGCTTGGGGCGTTCATCGTTATCTGTGTTGGTATCACTGCCCCAGAATCGGTGTGCGCAAGTCGCACCCTCGTGAGCCATAGGCTCGCCAAAGAGGATTTGAGCTGATCCATTTCGGCGATGTCCCGCAGACAGTTGCGGGTTAGGAGTGGCGGCACGGCTCGAAAAGGCTACGCGGCCTTG
>JBBRGM010000144.1:0-9574 GCA_038240725.1 Burkholderiales bacterium
TCGCTGAGCAGCGGCGGCGCGCCCGATTCCACGACTGCGGATGCGCCGCTCAATGGCCGATCCTCGGGTCGATGACGAAGTAAATCAGATCCACCGCCAAATAGACGACCAGCGAAAAGATTGCCGAGAACAGCACAAATCCTAGGACAGGATAAATGTCGGAGTTCAGGACGCCCTGCACGGCGTACTGGCCGGCACCGCCCCAGCTGAACACGATCTCGACCAGCACCGCGCCGCCGATGAGAAATCCATACAGCACGCCGATGATCGTAATGACCGACGGCAGCGCATTGCGAAACGCGCTGCGGATCACTCTGCTGCGTGGCATGCCCGACAGCACTTCGTAGCGGCTGAAGTCCGATTGCAGCATGCGCTCGACCGTCGCGTGCGTCATTTTCAGAATCGGCCCTGCGTTGATCAGGCCGAGTGTCGCGACCGGCAGTACCAGGTGCGCAGCCGCGGAGGTAAAGGCGCCCCAGTCCTTCGCAATGAGCGCATCGATCGTGTAGATGCCGGTTACTTGCGCGGGCGGAATGATGGCGAGATCGATGCGGCCGAGCGGCGGCGGCAGCCAACCCAGCAGCGTGTAGAAGACGTAGATGAACACGAGCGCGAGCCAGAAGTCCGGCACGGCGCCGGCGGTGAGTCCGTAGAAATCTGCGAAGCGCGCGATCCAGCCTTTTGGATTTACCGCGGAGGCGACGCCGAGCGGAATGCCGATGACGATCGCCGTCAGCAGGCCGAACGTGACCAGCTCGACGGTCGCGGGAAAGCGCTGGATGAGATCGTCGAGCACCGGTTTCGTCGTTTGCCACGATGTGCCGAGATCGCCGTGCAGGAGTGCTTTGACGTAGAACACGAACTGCACGGGCAAGGTCTGGTCGAGTCCCATTTTGGTACGCAGGGAAGCGATGGATTCCGGCGTGGCGGTCGGCCCGAGCATCAGCACGGCAGGATCGCCGGGTATCGTTTTGATCAAAAGGAAACTGACCAGCACGATGCCGAGCAATTGCGGCGCGATGAACAACAGGCGGCGGCCGAGATAAGCAGCGAGATTCATGTCGGGCTCACGACGCGGGTCGCAGAACTGCGCTGCCCCGCGGCCGCAGCTCGGAGATCAGCGCGCGACGCTTCATCGGATCGGCAAGCACTTCAATGCTGCTGCCGACGAGCGCGAAGCCGAATACCGTTATCGCGAGTGCGAGGCCGGGGTACAGCGACGGCCACCATTGCCCGGTCACGATATTCTGAAATCCCATCGCAATCATGCTGCCCCATTCCGGCGTCGGCGGACGCACACCGGCGCCGATAAAGCTCAATGCGGACGTGAGCAGTATCGACCAGCCGATGTTCACCGATATCTGCGCGAGGACCGGCGCCATCGCATTCGGGATGACGTGGCGCGTGATCGTGTAGAAATCCGACAGTCCCGCGACTTGTGCAGCTTCGACGTAGCGCATGCCGCGAATCGTGAGCACCTGCGCGCGCATGAGCCGCAGATAGATCGGGATGTTCACGAACGCGATCGCCATCACCACTGTGTGCAAGCTCTGGCCGAGGCTCGCCACCAGCGCGATGGCGAAGACGAATACGGGAAACGCCTGAAGCACGTCGGCCGCACGCATTACGGTATAGCTGATTGCCGAGCGAAAGCCATGGCCCTCGCTGTAGAAACCGACGAGCGCGCCGATTAGCGAACCGACCACCGCAGAGATCATAGTCCCGAGAATAGCGATCGTCAGGTCGACGCGCGGCGCATAGATCGTACGGCTGAAGATATCCATGCCGACCGCGTCGGTGCCGAGCAGGTGGCTCCAGCTCGGCGGTTCGAGAAAGCGCGATGGGTCGGCTGTGATCGGTGAGTAGGGCGCGATCCACGGCGCGAACACAGCCAGCACCGTGACCACGAACACGATGATGTAGCCGAGCGCAAAGCGGGGACGCGTGAGTGCGATCCGCCAGGCGAGGTCGAGACGATCATGCATGCTTCGATCCGTTCATCTGCCGGAGAGCGGTTCGAAGCGAGCCGCTTTCCAGCATGAGCGCTGCCGATTACAGATAGAAATCCTGGAACCGCAAACTGTTGGAGACGTAGTACGTCAGACCTTTGAGCGCCTTCTTACGCGCAATCGTGTACTTGGGATATGCGATAAATCCCCACGGCGCTTCATTCATGATCGTCTGCTGCGCTTTCTTGTAGATCTCCTTGCGCTTGCTGTCGTTCAAAATTTCCAGCCCGCTTTCGATGAGCTGGTTGACCGTGGTATTCGTGTAGTTGCTGTAGTCGACGTAGCTCTTCGAGTGGAAATACAGGAACAGCGAGTACCCCGGATCGGGCGTCCACGGCGAATCCAGATAAAAGATGACGGGCTTCTGGCGCTTGGTCACGTTCTCGTAGAACACACCGGCGGGCAGCTTTTCCAGTTGCACGTCGACACCGATCTGGCGCAGCGAGGTTTGATACAGCAGCGCGATCGGTTCCTGCGTCGGGTCGCCTGCGTTGTAGCTGAGCGTGGTTTTGAATCCGCTCGGAAAGCCCGCATCGGCTAGGAGCTTCTTCGCCTTCTCCAGGTTGTAGTTGTATTCGAAGAACGACGTGTCGGCCATCGGATAGATGTACGGCATCGGCGCGGTGAGCTTATCAGCTTGGCCGTAGTAGATCGTGCGGATGATTTCGTCGTGCGGGATTGCGTAGTTGACCGCCTGGCGTACCTTGACGTTATCGAACGGCGGCATCTTGTTGTTGAGCTCGAGCCAGATCATGTACGACGAGCGCACTGCATCATAGGTCGCGTTGGGGTCGCCCTTCAGGCTCTCGTATTCGCGCGGCTGCAGAAATTGCGCGATGTCGACGGCACCGCCTTTTAGCAGCGACAAGCGGCTCGCAGAGGTCGGTACCTCCCGCATGATCACGGTGTCGAAATAGGGCTTCTTATCCCAGTAGTCCGGGTGCGCTTTGAAGACGGCTTGCTGCCCACGCACGATCTGATCGATCTTGTACGGACCGAAGCCTGCGCTTTCGTTCTGCAGAAACTTGGTGCCCCATGGATCATCCTTGCCGCCGGCCTCGCCGCACTTCTTGCTGTCGTAGATTGGATTTGCCAGATTGCACATCTGCTTGAGCAGAATGGGGCTCGGCTTTTCCAGATTGAACGAGATGGCGAGCGGTCCCTCGACCTTGATCTGGTCGGGACTCTTCAAGCCAAGCACGGCGGTCTGGAACACACCCTGTCCTTTGAGATTGAACTTGCGATCCCAAGTCCACTTCACGTCCTGCGCGGTGAACGGATTGCCCCAATTGCTTTTCACGCCATCGCGCAACTTGAACGTTGCCTTCAGTCCGTTCGAGGACACATCCCAGCTTTCGGCCAGACGACCGCGCAGTGCCAGCCCGTTCTTCTTATCGGCATGCACGCCGGTGTCTTCCCGCATGACATCCGGACTTTGCGGATCGGGAATCTTCTCGTACGCGAGCATGTACTCGTAGAGCGCACCGAGCACATCGATCGATCCGAGACTGACATCGAACTCGATATCGAGGCCTTGCGGCGTCGACGGAGACGCCATGACCAGCGTTTTCGCCTTGTCTGCCGCAAATACGGAATTGGATTTCAGGATGCCGGGTACCGCTGCAGCGCCGCCGACGGCGGCGGCATTCTTGAGGAACTGGCGACGTTTATAGTTTTTGCTCACGACCGAGGTCTCCTTTTTTACTCTGAAAAACGAGCTTGTGGATACGTACGAAAAGCTGCGAGGACACGCCGACGCGTCACGTACAAACCAAGTTGCGTGCCAGTGGTGTCTTGAGGAGAACTTTGCTTGCGCAAATAGCAGTTTGCCTCGCGCCAGCGCATTGCACGCATCTCGTTTGCCTCGCAGTTACCGCACGCGTTCGGTGCCACACCCTATGCATCGGCCCCTATGTTGGGCGATGGCGAGAATACTTTACTCGGCTGACCGGTTGGCTGCTCGGAGGCGAGCGCAAAGTAATAATCGCTCGCCGATCGGGAACGATCCACCTCGAGCATCGCCGCTGCAGCACTCCCGCATCAATCGAAGTCGACGATCTCCACCCAATTGGCGCCTTTGCCCACCGGATACTTTTGCAGGAACTGCAGCGCGCCGGTTACCTGCTCGATCGCGTAAACCGAAACGGTTTCCGATTTCTCTCCAGACGCGACCAGGAAACGCCCGCGGGCATCGATCGCGAAGCCGCGCGGTTGCTTCTCGGTTGGCGTGCTGCCGATGTAGGTGAGCTTTCCCGTCTGCGCATCCACGTTGAATTGCGCGAGCATCCCGTCGGTGCGCTCCGAGATGTAGAGAAAGCGATCGTTAGGCGTCGTGTGAATATCCGCGGCCCAGATGTCGTTGTCCGTATTGCGCGGCGGTGCTGCGTTGGCGACGCCGACCGGCGCCCGCGGTGCGCCCGGCCCGAGCTTGGTTTCCGGGGGCAGGCCGGTCGCCGAGCTTACCTGCGTGAGAAGGCCGGTTTTGCTGTCGATCGAGAATGTCGTCACCGTCGCGAGCAGCTCGCTCAGCGCGTATAGAAACCTGTTGTCCTGCGAGATGATGAAATGGCGCGGACCGGTTGCAGCTTTCATCAGCGCGACCGCCGGCGTGTTCGAAGTCAGCTTCCCCGTCTTCGCATTGAATGCGAACTGGAAGATCTGATCGGTACCGAGCGCAGGTACGTAGACGAACCGATTGCTCTGATCTGTGCGAATCGAGTGCGCGTTGCGCCCTACCGGGATCGTTTGCAACGGTTCCGCGGAGACACGTCCGTCTTTGCCGACCGCGTTGACGCTGATCAGATTGCCGCCGTAGGATGCGCCGAGCAAAAAGCGACCGGTCTTGTCGAGCGAGATGTAGGGGAAGCTTTCTGCGAGCGGCGAGACGGCGAGCGGCGTCAGCGCGCCGGTCGCGTGATCAATGGTGTACGCGTGCACCGAAAACGGTTTCGATCGAGAGGCAGCGTAGAGATGGCGCTTGTCGGGGCTCACAACCATCGGCATCACCAGCTGCGCCGCTTTAACGCGCGCACCCGGCTGCAGCTCGCCATCGGCGGTCATGATGTACGTACTGATGTCGGCATCCTCAGCGTTGGAAACGTAGACAAATGTTTTTGCTGCTGCCGGCATGCTGCAAACCGCAACAGCCAGCGCTGCGATCGTAATCTGCCCAGGGGATTTCGCGAACAGCTTCATTATTTCGATCTCCTGTTGTTGTCTGCGCGCAGTGAGTATAGACAGATGGCGGGCGTCACGCGGCGGATGCTTGGAATGCCACTCAGCCTGCCTCAGGTACGGAGTTCATGACGCGTAATTGATCCGTAAGCTCGCTTGTGCGAAGCTGCCGAGTCGTTGCATTCGGGCAGTCGAATGACGTCATGTCTATGTCCTTGCATCAGCTGGCCGGAGGAGGTAGTGCAGATGAGATCGGTTGCGATAGGGTTATTGTTATTGACATGTTCTACGGTCATTTATGGACAGAAGCTCGAGCGGCCAAAGGAGCTTGAAGTAGGCGACAAGGTCACCTACAAATGGGTGCGAAATAGCAAGCCGTCGACGTTGGAGCAGGAAGTCACTTCAGTCACGGATACGCAGGTCCAAGGCGTCGAGCGATTCAACGGCAACGAGATCGAGTTCGCGGTTACGAAATCGCCGCTGTTGCTGACCAAAGCCCTATCGATTGCCAGCGGCGTACCGTGCACATACGACCCTGGCGCCGAGTTGCTGCAGTTTCCGCTGGAGAAGGGTAAGAAATGGGCCAATAAGTTCAGCATCAAGGGACCGGACTTCAGCGCTCAGGTCGAAGGCGAGCGCGTGGTGGAAGGCGTCGAGAAAGTAAAGGTGCCGGCAGGCGAGTTCGAAGCATATCGCGTCGGCTATACCAGCCGTTATCGCGGAAGCACGAGCAAGGGTTTTGCCTTCAATGGAAAAGACGACAGCACCATCTGGTATGCGATCAGCAACGGCAAGCTGGTTGCCGTTAAGCAAGAATACAAAAATTCCGGCGGAGAAAAATCGACTCGGGAATTGGCGGCGATCAGCTACAAGTAGCGATGCTGTGGACGGTTAGCGGGTCGAATTTCGACTCGCTGTCCGTTGGATTAGATTGGTTGGATGGCTTGGCCGCTAGGCATCCAGCCTCCGACACGAGCAAGTTCGATGGCAGCCTTCGCTTAAAAAGCTAACTCGGCTATTTACTACAAGGCGTCTTACTACAAGGCGTCGGTTTGCTAGAAGTTGCCGGAGACATGGCAAAGTTTCATCTCCTTCTGAGTCCCAGTTGCTTTAGCCCACCTGCTAAAGCATTGACCGGCGTAGCTAGGCCAGCGGTCAGATCACGGTTGGGCCGATAGCCAGTATTCCGGAGAAGTCAGGACATCTTTGAAATATTCAGATGATCGCTCTGGCTGTAACGCCACAGACTCGAGATCCAGTGAATACTGCGGCGAGAGGAGATACCAGCCCCTCATCGCGAGCGGAGCCTTGCGATACGCGTCGTACTCAATCGGCTCCATGATGAGCAACGGCTGATTGTGCGAGTCCAAGATTGTGAAGCTGGCGACCTTACCGTCCCCGCCGTAATTCAGTACGATGTTTCCTTCAGGCAGCTTTGGGTCTTTGACCAGTACGCTAGGCGCTCCGCTCATGCGGTTCACCGCTGCACACAGACGCCCGCTCGGATCGGCATTGCATTCGTGTGCGATCTTGAGATAGTTGCCCCAGTGCATCTGCTTGTTGTACTGGGTAGCGATCTGCGCATTGACCGCAGCGGCATTGACTGCAGCGGCATCTCCTCCCGCGCTGTACGTCGCAATGGCTCCCACGGCCATGCCTACCAACTGCACTAGCGCCTTGCGGTCATCGATGCTCATGCCCTGCAGATGCGTCGGATCCATGATGGCGTCGTTGGTCAGTTCGACTAGCGCTTTCGCCGCGGCCGCTCCAGCCGCTCCGCTCTTGAAGTCTCCACCCAACGCCTGCGCGAGCAGGCCGCCTACCATGGCGTGTGCGAGGACTTTGACGCCCTCCGGTTGCTTGTCGATCAAGTTCCCGAGGTTCTTGTAGATAATGGGAGCGGCCTGCTGTGCCACCTCGCTCATCAGCTTTTGGTAGCGTTGCTCTTTCTCGATCTGCTCCAGATCGAAGATCTTGTCGATGCGCCCGTTGGCGTTGTCGGTATCGCGATTCAGACTCGCGATCGTGTCTGCAGCGGAGGTGCCGGTGATCGCGGCTTGATCGCCGGTGATGTTGATGGTGGCCGCACCGATGGCGCTTCTGGTGAGGCCTTGCGCATCACCCGCCTTCTCCGGCGCCATGTTGCCCGCCACGTTAGCCGCGACGTTGCTCAACAGCGTTTTCATCGCGCTGCCACCGCCATAGCTCAAACTCATGCTGCTGCTGTCGCTGCTGTACTCCGCCAGGTTTTGCAAGTCGCTGGTGGTGAGCGTGCCGGTGGTCAACGTGTTCTGGCTCGCATCGGCGCGCGAGGCGATCACCGCACCTTTTAATCCGGTGTTGTGACCTACCGTGATGTCGAAGCCGCCCACGCCGGCATACACGCCGCTTTGCTCGGTTACCGATTTGAACGTGCTGTCGACATTGCCGTGGCTCAAACTGATCGTGGCCGACACCGTGGTGCCGTAGCAGATCGGCGGTATACAGATACTGGCGGAGAAGCCACCGCTGCTCTGGTGGCTGGTGTAGATGTCACTGTCTTGCAGGCTCTCGATGATGAGATTGCCCCCGACCACCGCCTTGATGGTGTCGCCGCGGATCTGTGCACCCATGAGCGTGGTGTCGTTGCCCGAGGTGATGGTGAGCGTGTCGCTGGCGCTGACGTGCGTGTTGTGCTGGATGATCGACAAGCCATTGGCGTCACCGCGTGCACGTGCCGCTGCCAGCTCGAGGGTGAAGCCGTTCTGTTCGCCGCCCATGCCAAAGCCCACGCCGATGCTGGCGCTGGCGCTTTTGTTCTGGCCCTGCAGACTGCTCAAGTCTTGCGTGCTGTGCAAGACCACATCGCGCGCGGCGCTGAGGTTGACATCGGTGCCGCTGATCTGGGTGCCGGCGGCGATGAGGTTGCCGTCGACTGCGCGACCTCGGGCATCGAGAACACCGTTGCCGGTGGCGTGCAGCGCAACCGTTTGTCCGGCGTTGAGCGTGCTGCCTTGATTCTGTGTGGCACGCGTGTCCGATTGGCTCGACGCGCTGTTGACCCCGATGCTCACCGTTGCCTTGATCGCTGCGGTGCCGCTGTTGCTCGGCGGTGTTGCTGGTGCCGGCGTATTGGCCGCGGCGTCACCGACGATACCGTTGTAGAGCGTGAGCACGGCTTTGGCCGCATACAGCGCGGCTAAGCGCGTATCGCCACCGCCTTTGATGCGTTGCCATTTGCATCGATGCCGGCTTTGGCATTGGCGGCTTGCTCCAACGCTTTTGCCGCATCCACCGCGTAGCCGCCGACCGAGGCGGTGACGCCGAACTGATTCATCTGATTGCTTTGCTGGGTCTGCGCGCGATCCAGGCCCGGGTCGAGCGTGATGTTCTGGCCGACCACCGTGAGATTGTTACCGGCCGACAGATCCGCGCCTTGTACAACGATGTCCTGCTTGGCGCGCAAGGACAGATCCTCGCCCGCGCTCAAGCTGCTGCGGATGGTGCTCTGCTGGGACTGGCTGGTGTCGAGCGCGCTGCGCGTCTTGCGCACGCCCACGCTGTTGCTGGTGCCGGTGCTGTTGGCCGTGGCATTGCTGCCCAGATCACCGATCGTCTTAGCGCTGTGGTCTTCCTGGTATCGGCGGCTGTCCTCACCGCTGTTGATGTCTATCCTACCGAGGCTCGCCAGCAAATCGATGTTCTCCGGGCGACAACGTGCCGCCCTGGAATGTCAATGTCGCCTTGGTTGCCTGAGGGTCGCAGTCGAAGCGGTGATCGCTAGCTTGACTAAATTTTTTGGTTGCCGCCGGCGGGGTGTGACGTACCTACGGATGCAATCGTATAGGGCCTCAGCATTGACGTTCTACGGGTTTAGATCCATCCGCCGGCCGCGCAACTACGAGAGACTTCGGATACGCAATGCAGAACCCGTTTAGTGGAACAGCAAGCGAGCGCGTGTCTGTTACCGTGATGTTGGCTGTCTTGATCACGTTGCCTTGTTCATCATAGGCTGAGATCTCATATGGTCCTGTCTTTACTGTTGCACAGCCGGCGATGAGTGATACGGCAACCAACAGCGCCAATATGGAAGCGGATTTGAGTGCACTGTTGCTCGAAAAGCTACGACGTGCGATTTGCATTTAGCGGCGCTCCTGTGGACGTTCAGTGTGGGGCGGAGAAAGCGGTTCCAACTTTACGGAAGCGACAATGCGGTGAAACAACTCAAGCATTGCGGCGTGTTGCTCGTAGTGATCTTGAATCGAATATTTGAGATCTGCAGAGAACCGAACGACCAACCAGTAGGCGGTATCTGGGATTTTTAGTGTCCAGATTTCTATCGTGTTAGCAAGCCCTTCGGTACTTCCCGTCATATCGCGTGCGGGAATTTCTTTGAACAGCCAGTTGAGGTC